>NZ_JBBWVD010000003.1:0-265048 GCF_041903745.1 Thiocapsa sp. C2-2m
ACGCCCCCTCCGCCTCGAAAAGCTATTTTCTATCCCCCCAACGCCGCCACACTACCGGGCTCGTCCAACAAACGGTTCAGATCGTCGCTCGCTGCGCTCGGACGATCTAACCTTATTCGTTAGGTGGCGTCATGTATTTCACTTTCACACTCTATAAGATAACCGATAACTTTTTCCCGTTTCTCTGACGCCAACAATTCACTGATACAACCTCTCAGCTCTGAGCATGAAATATTAATATTTAACAGAACGGTTGCGGCCGCATCGGCGAATTCCTCATCTCCGCGCTGCCAGTTTGACTCAATCCAACTAAGAATACGGCTCGATACGCCCATGTCTAGCTTTTTGTCTAATCGATGTGGCAGCGCAGATATTGCACCGACCATTAAATCGATCACCCGATTTAAATCCAACACCCTATCGTCTTCCGCCGCTTGTACTATCTTTTCCAATAGGTCGGATACTTCGTCGAATTCCATCACCGTTGGATATTCGTCGAGATTGGGGAGTTTAGTCATGCGAGTTTAGCCAACTAACGCCATGCTCAGGCGAGCCGGTTGAGCGAGAGCGAAGCCGGCTTCGGCTGGAGCACATCGTTTGGCGATTGAGTCAATTCGATTCAATTATTGTAACTTAATCATATTAAATTGACCCTTCCGCTCGAAATTTTGGAGAACATCAAACGTAGGCGCTTTTTGATCACCAGCCAACGTCACCCATAAGCCGGGCCATAATGCACCATCCATCACGCAACGGTATTGCTCTGAGGTCGGTGCGCAGTATGGCCTCGGCTAGATGGGCGTGTTAGGCGATTTTGATCCCAAGGGTGGAAAATAAAATAAATCCGTCCCCTTTTCCTCTCCTACCTTGCGGACTTGCGCTGAGCTGCGCGCGCGGTATTGGGTCGGCGCCGAGCCAATTGTTAGCGATCATTTGCCAACAAGCTCCTGCGCCTTTTTCACCAAAAACGAATGAAAATCCTTGTGCTCAACGAATTGTTCATAGCCGCCCCTGTCTTTGAACCGCTGAATACCCGCAGAAACTACCGCATCAACGGTATGTCTGCCGCTTCGCTTACATGCGCCATTTGCATACGCCACGACTCCGTTAACAGACGCTTTAAATTTTTCAACATTTGAGGATGGAACGCCGATATCCTCAACGATCGAACTGAGAATTTCGCGCCAGGTCCGCCCGTCGTCTATGTCGAAATGCATCTCCCCAGGAAGCACCCACCAATGGATATGCCCACCATTGAGGCTTGCCGTGAAATGTGACTCAGCATAATCGAATGGGTCAGGCGGAAAATCATTACCCCAACTCAATGAATTCGCAATTGTTCCTTCGGTTCTTCCCGAAAACTCGGTGACACCGTCCCGCTCATAAGCGTACACAACATTCTCTGGAGCAAAGCTTGCCAGCCTCTTGGCCGAGGCAACTGGAGAGACTTGACACTGCCTAGATAGCAAGCGGTTAGCCTCAGCCAAATCCCGGACCTTGGATAGCACGTCTTCAACATACTCTAGCGGCATAAGTAGCTCTGCTGCGAACACATTTGCTTCCGCTTCCACTTTCCAGTAGTGGCTTACTTCTTGAGCTTCTTCCGGATTCACATGATCGATGATTGTGCCAACATGCCACGGAATAATGACGTGGCCCAACTCATGCGCCACGGTGAAGCGCTGCCGGATCGGTGGCATGTTTTTGTTTACTATAACTCTCGTGGTCTTTCCAATTACTTTCAGATTCAACGAGATTCCATCTGCGCCCTCAAAAGGTATGTGCGCAAAAATCAGCTCAGCGTATCTCCTCACCAATGACTCAACGTCGATTGGGGGGCTTAGTTTGTATTTCGCAACCAAGCGGCGAGCAAAGTTCGCGGCGGCGTCCACAACTAATCCCACATTCCCTCTTTCTTGAGCCATCTCATTATTATTAATGCTTTATCGGGGCCATCCGATCTCGCCGCCAAGGGAAGCGCTTCGACCTCATCTAGAATCTCGGATACGTCTCGTCCAAAATAGTGGGCGTTGATGATATAGGGAAGCACGTCCGGATCTGCGACCCACAATGAATATTCTGACTTCGACATTCCGAGGTAGCGATGCAAGGAAAGTTTGCTATCGCCATCATGCCAAGAATCTACAAAGTCATCGACATCTTCTGGTAGCGCACGCCCCGCAAGGCACTGCTCAATAAAATTAGACATCGATCGCCCTCCCTTTAACTGCATCTTTTATCATCGCCCCATGAACCGGCTCAATTACTCCTAGGTGCTTGCCCCGCTTATTGAACACCTCGATCTCTCCGTGTAGATAGTCCCACGTATAGATGCGCTTCCCATCATGGGAGCGCCACCTTCTTTCTCCTGAGAAGGTACCTATGTATTCACAAGCATCCAGAAATGATGGCTTAGGTATTGGCACTGGCGCCATTGAGAATTCCTTATTCTATTGTACTCAGACCAAAGCCGGCCGCACTTTTCGCTAACGTTGTGCGCAGCCCGCCGCCAACTGGCCAGCCGCCCGCGTCAGCGGCGGCTGGCCAGTTGGCGGTCGGGCTTGCGCGCTGGTTAGTTTTCTTTCTCTCCAAGCTGCGAAAGCGTTCGATGATCCATTTGACCGTGGCAATACTTCTGCAGGGCGAAGTGAAATACTGATTGTTCTGTACTAGCGCGGGCGAAGAGCGTCATACAAGAACAAAATTTGAGATTGTCCGGATCCGCGAAAATCTCGTACAAGGACTTGCCATCAATGGCATTGACAGCTTCTGTGCACGCCATCAGCCTCGGGCCGAGGACTGGGTGGGACAGATAGGCCCGCGCTTCTTCCAAGTCCTCAATGGCGTAGTGTTGACTTTTCAAACTGAAGCCAAGGCCGCGAATCTGAGGGAAGATATACCACATCCAATGGCCTACCTTGAGTCCCTGCTTAAGCTCTGTGAGCGCGGAATCGTACGACATCTCCTGAGCCTGCAAAAACCTATCTAATCGGCTCATCTTTGTCCTCCGGTCTGAGACATCACTGGCATTAGGGACATGACTTCTTTGACTCGTCGTAGAGCCATTTGAAGTTGCTCCAATACTTGTTATGTCCGCCGGGTCGATCTCGGTGTGATTCAATCCATGGCTCAAGAACGTCATAGCAGTGGATGATGCTGGGTCCCCAGTTGGAAGCGATCACGTCAACGGGTGCGAGGCCAGACTTGATAAGGGCACCGGCGACGTCGTAGTTCGCGGTTACCCTAGACGCGTGGTCCTTTTCTTCGTCAGTCCAGTGTTCCATGGGCTTCTTGGAGAGAACGGAGCGGACCGTGTGCCGTGCCTCCCGAATCTCGGGACTTTGGAGAAAGCCCACGAGTGACAGGCTGCTTTCCGCTCTAGCAGTTTCCTGCATGGATGCAAGCTGCTTCGCCATTATTCGCATCTGGAGAAAGTACACAACTAGCGCACCCAAGGTGAAGACAGCTACGAACCCTTGAACCAGAAGTGTCGCACATTCGTAGTTGGTCACAGGCGCTCCTTGAGAAAACTAACGTCAACCACAGCCCGCGCCAAACTGCGGCCTGAGCGAGAGCGAAGGCCGCAGTTTGGCGTCGGAGCTGGTGGACTCGTTAGACCGAGTAGACCTGCATACTCATCCGTATGGACCGAGCAAGCCCATCTAAGTCGCCATACAGACTCTTGCTGGTGATGTTCATTTTTCGCAATAGGGCAAAGATGCCTTCGTATAACGCGCTTGGCATGCGGTATTTCGTCATTTCCACTTCACCATAAATGGCGCTCGCCAAAACAGCCTCAATTCGCAACTCCCTGTTGCCCGAAAGGAGGAAAGACCCCGCCTGTCGATCAAGTCTTGCATTTAATAACCGCGGTTCTGCCACCCACGCGATATCATAAGAAAAGCGGTCCACGATAGAATCAAATATTTCGTCTTGCTTCTGGTAAATCGTCCGCCTTGTTTCTTTGAACGCTGCGTCCTTAGTTGCTATATATTGTATTGATTTTTCCAGAATCGCTGCGTAATCGAAAGCATAAACCGCAAAATCCCAGTGAAGCTGCGGATTGTATGCTTCAAGCGCGAAGTACAACGCAACGTATGGGCTGGCCGTGAAATCCAGCAAGCGAGTGGGGACGCCATAGTGCTGCATTATTGACAGCCAAGCCAGCTTGGATGCTGGCTGTATGTTCTCGTGGTCGTACAAATGGAATTTCGATTGAAATTCCGCGAGAGAGAATTCCTCGAACTTGTTTGCATTAGCTCCTGTCCATGCGCGTCCTATAACGCGTTCAAGTGATGACTCAAGTTTCCAATCTGCGTTTGCGTGTCCCCGATAGACAAAATGGTTAGGGAGATTGTTGAGGCACTCTAACATCTCTGCCACGGACTCAACTGTCTTTTCTTTCATCATGCCTTACGCGCCGATACAAATTCGTTAGGTCTGTGAGTACCGTCTCAGGAACGTGCTCGTCTTCATCGTAGCGCCTCTTAACAGGGTCGCCCTTTAGGTTTATGGTTATAGCTTTCTGTGTGTTCGTTTTTGCTACCCGCGCCGACGCATCGTTTCCAGTTGCAGCCGTGCTCCTTGTGACCGCTTCCAAAACGTCTCGATTTAGGTCCTCGCCGTTGATCTGCGCTTTTCCTTTTTCTCCGTTTGCGGAGGCAAGATATACAGAAAGTGGCTTTTGAAAGTGCTCGTCTGCATCGAATGGGTTGGGTCCGCGAAATGTAGCGGTGAATCGATAGACTCGGTACGCGGAACGCAGTGTTCGTATGAAACCCTCTGGATCAGGGATTGGCGAGATTTCAACGAAGAATCCATTTTCGGCAACAACTGTAGTCTGAGCGAGAAGTTGCTCAATACGCCCTGCGATGCCCTTCGTGGACCCTGCTAAGCTTTGCTTCCTCGCAATACCGACGATTCCAATTTGAGCGTCGAAGACGCAGTGGGTGTAGGGGCTGGCCTCCTGCTCTTCTTCGACGAAGTTTCCGGTTCTTTCGTTGAACTTTTCTATTGTAGATTTGGTTGTGCGGCCTACAGCAAAATATCCGGCGTGATCATTAAAGTAGCGCAGATTGCCTATATGCCAGACGTTGTCTTTGCGCAATTCTGCCGAGGGGCGGCTTGCAAGGGCCTGCAGAAAAGCGTCCTTCGGCGCAATATCGGACTCGAAAAGGGTTGTTTGCTGGGACTTTACAAACCTAGCGCGAAACAGACTATATTCCAGTGAGGCCATTTCTTTTATTGTGGTCTAACGATTAGCGCACCCCGCCGTGGGCTTGCTGGCCGGAGCGGGAGCGAAGGCCAGCAAGCCCACGGTCGGAGGTGGCGCCGTTGTTGGGCTCTTCTTGGCTCTGGAAAAAAGCAACAATTTGGTCGGGATGCATGCCAGACAGTAGCTCTGCGTGTTTATCGCGGACGCTTCGGAAAAACTCGACGGAATGAAAATCGCTATTCTCTTTCATAAGAGATCACCTCGCGTGGAGAGTATATCGTTAGCGGCTTGTATCCCTGTTCCAAATTGACTGCATTGAATAAGCGAATCTTGTCCAACCTGACGATGTGTTTGAAGTTCCAACTCACAAGTACGTCGACTTCTGAGATTGTTGCCAGGGCTATATGGAGCATGTCTTCTAGGAACCTGTCGGAAAGAACTCCGTGTGCCTTGTATTGCGCCACAAGAGCCAACGCCTCATCATCGACACTAACGACTTCGGCTGGCCAGGACAACACTTCCGCGTATAATTCGCGAACAAAATCAGGTGCGGCAGCAATTTCCTTGGTGACTACGTTTGACACTACCGCTTTGTATCGGCCGGCACGAAAGTCCGTTACAAGCGCTTTGGACCACTCTTCGAACTCCACGTCGAAGTAGCCGCCTACAACGGATGTATCAACGTAGACGCGAAGTTTCTTCATGGGTTCCGGTGCTTAGCGTTCCGAGCCCAACGTGGAAGCTCAGCCGACGGCAAAAAGCGCAGCTTTTTGACGGTCGGCTGGAGCGGATTGTTGGGCAATTTACTGCTCATCGTGACGAGGCTTTCGTACATGAGGTAAATGTTTGCGTTGAGACGCTCCGAATTCGCGAAAATTTGCGCGCCCTTGAGTAAGACTGATTGAACCATTTGGCCCACCAAAAACTTCGTCGGCATCCTCGTCGTCCTGGCCGTCATCCTCCCAAAAACAAACATCGCAAATCTCATAAACACCGCGCTCCCCCAGTGTTTTGTATCCGCAGCAGGGACAGCGAAGCGGGAGTTCATCGATGCTTTTCATGAGTTGCCCAACAGTTGATTAGACAGAGTGTCGGTCAGGTGAGATAGGCAGATTCTGCCTATCTCAGTCGGGACAGATTCTGCCTAGCCGATGCCCGACCGACTCGCCGGGCATAGCGAAACGTGTATAATCCCCGTGCACGGCATTCCGCGCGGAGACGCTAACAGATGGGAGACGTTCAGACAACACGGACGACATCGGTCGATCGTTTTTGGGACCGTTTCATTGATCTCGCTCGGAAAAACGGTGTCAAGGATACCGCTATGCGCTGGTATGTCCGGCATGCGGAGCGCTACCTGAAGGCGCTGTCCGGTAAGCGCCTTGCGGAGCACACGGGCGCGGATGTGACTGGCTACCTGGAGTCGGTGGGGAGGATAGGCGGAATCGAGGATTGGCAGTTCCGGCAGATCGTTCACGCCGTGCAGATGTTGCTGTCGACGGCCCACGCCAACGTCGTTGGCGAGGTCGACTGGGCCTACTGGCGCGATTCCGCCCGAACCTTGGCACCGGACCATCCGACCATCGCTCGGGAAAGGCCGGCGCGGGCTGGCGCATCAGCGGACCAAGAGCCTGTCTCGGGGGCCCGATTCAAGGAGAAGCGAAACCCGCCGTCCGCTTTGGACGAGGTTCGTCGGTCGCACCCTCGGCTGATGGAACGGCTGGCGGCGGAGATCCGCAGGCGCAAGTACTCGATCCGCACCGAACAGACCTACGAGTCTTGGGTGTGTCGCTTCATCCTGTTCTGTGGAGGGCGCGATCCGTCGGAGGTGGGCGCGGATCGCATTGTCGCATTTCTCGAGGACCTTGCCGTTCGCGGCCAGGTCTCGGCGAGCACCCAGAATCAGGCGTTGAATGCCTTGGTCTTTCTGTACAAGCAGGTGCTCGGTCAAGCCCTGAACGAGCTGGGAGACTTCACGCGGGCCAAGCGGCCGCGACGGCTCCCGGTGGTGCTGACGCGTGGGGAGGTCGCCCGCCTATTGGAGCAGCTCGATGGCATGCCGCATCTGATGGCCGCCTTGCTCTACGGCACCGGCATGCGGCTGATGGAGTGTGTTCGGCTCCGGGTTCAGGATGTGGATTTCCAGTATCACCAGATTGTCGTCCGGGACGGAAAGGGCCAGAAGGACCGTGTGGTTCCCTTGCCGAAGCGGTTGGAGCAACCGTTGACGGAACACCTGGAGAAGGCACAGGCGCTGCACCGGCAAGACTTGGAGCAGGGCTATGGCGAGGTCTTTCTGCCGGATGCTTTGGCGCGCAAGTGGCCGAAGGCCCCGCGCGAATGGATCTGGCAGTATGTATTCCCGAGCGGCAGGCTGTCGGTCGATCCCCGCAGCGGCAAGACACGCCGCCATCATCTGCACGAGAACGGGCTGCAGAAGGCCGTGAAGCGGGCCGCTCAGCTCGCTGGAATACCGAAGAAGGTCAACTGCCATTCACTGAGGCACTCCTTCGCGACGCATTTGCTGGAGAGCGGCTACGACATCCGCACCGTTCAGGAGCTGCTCGGTCACGCGGATGTGTCGACGACCATGATCTACACGCATGTGCTCAACAGGGGCGGGCAGGGCGTGCTGAGTCCGCTGGACGGCTTGCTGTAGCGATCGAGAAACCGTGCGATTTCGAGCGCAACTCGACGACCAAATCCGGTGCAAGGGGTGCAAGACCTTCCTTAGTAAAGGTTCAGAAACAACTTAGCCATTCTGGTTCATTCCCCCCTCTCCCCAACCCCTTTCCCGCGAGGGGAGAGACCCATGGTCGGGTGATGATCCGGCCCTCACCACCCACGCTCCAACAACGGCGCCAAAAACAGCCCGGTATGCGACCGCTCGTTCGCCGCAATCTGCTCGGGTGTCCCGACCGCGATGATCTCGCCCCCCCGGTGCCCGCCCTCCGGCCCCAGGTCGATGATCCAGTCCGCGGTCTTGATGACATCGAGGTTGTGCTCGATCACGACCACGGTGTTGCCCTGGTCGCGGAAGCGGTGCAACACATCGAGCAGATGCTGGACGTCGTGAAAGTGCAAGCCGGTGGTGGGCTCGTCCAGGATATAGAGCGTCCGGCCGGTGTCGCGCTTGCTCAGCTCGCGGCTGAGCTTGACGCGCTGGGCCTCGCCGCCGGAGAGCGTGGTGGCGCTCTGGCCGAGTCGCACGTAGGCGAGGCCGACGTCCATGAGGGTCTGCAGCTTGCGTTTGATGAGCTGCACGGGCGAGAAGAACTCAAGCGCGTCTTCGATGGTGAGGTTCAGGACCTCGTCGATGGTCTTGCCCTTGTAGCGGATTTCCAGCGTCTCGCGGTTGTAGCGCCGGCCCTTGCAGGTGTCGCACTGGACATAGATGTCCGGCAGGAAATGCATCTCGACCCGAATCAGTCCGTCCCCTTTGCAGGCTTCGCAGCGTCCGCCCTTGACGTTGAAGCTGAAGCGGCCGGGTCCGTAGCCGCGAGAGCGGGCCTCGGGGACGGCGGCGAAGAGGTCGCGAACCAGGTTGAAGAGCCCGGTGTAGGTGGCCGGGTTGGAGCGCGGGGTTCGACCGATGGGGCTCTGATCGATGTTGACGACCTTGTCGAAGTAGTCGAGCCCTTCGATGGCCGTGTGGGGCGCCGGCTGGAGGCTGGAGCCGTTGAGGTGGCGGGCGGCGAGTGGGAAGAGTGTGTCGTTGATCAGGGTGGACTTGCCCGAACCCGAGACGCCCGTGATGCAGACGAAGCTGCCGACCGGGATCGCGGCGTCGACGGTGCGCAGGTTGTTGCCCCGCGCGCCAAGGATGCGCAACTGACGATCCGGGTCGTTGGCCGTGCGCTGCGTCGGGATGGCGATCCGCAGATCGCCGGACAGATAGCGCCCGGTCAGTGAGCCGGGTACCGCCGCGATCTCCTCGGCAGTGCCTTGGGCGACGATCTCGCCGCCATGCACGCCGGCGCCCGGTCCCAGGTCGACGACCAGATCGGCCGAGCGGATCGCCTCCTCATCGTGCTCGACCACGATGACCGTGTTGCCGATTTCGCGCAGGTGGGTCAGGGTCTTGAGCAGGCGGGCATTGTCGCGCTGATGCAGGCCGATCGAGGGCTCGTCCAGGATGTACATGACCCCGACCAGCCCGGCGCCGATCTGGCTGGCGAGGCGGATGCGCTGGGCCTCGCCGCCGGAGAGTGTCTCGGCGCTGCGGTCGAGCGTCAGATAGTCGAGACCCACGTCGACCAGGAAGCGCAGCCGGGTGGCGATCTCCTTGATGACCCGCGCCCCGATCTCGCCGCGCTTGCCGGGCAGCTCCAGCCCCTCAAAAAAGCGCAACGAGTCGCCCACGGGCTTGGCTGCGACCGCGGGCAGGTTGTGGCTCTCCAGAAAGACATGGCGGGCCGCTTCGTTCAGACGCGCGCCACCGCAGGCCGGACAGGGCTGGTGCGAGAGGTAACGCGCCAGCTCCTCGCGGACCGTGTTGGAGTCGGTCTCTTTGTAGCGCCGTTCCATGTTGCGGATGATGCCCTCGAAGGGGCGCACCTTGGCCGCGCCGCGCTCGTGTGGCAGCTTGAGCTTGATCTTCTCTTTGCCGGTGCCGAACAGGATCAGCTCCTGAATCGGGGCGTTGAGCTGGTTCCAAGGGGTCTCGACATCGAAGCCGTAATGCTCACCCAGCCCACGGATCACCTGAAAATAAAAGGCGTTGCGCCGGTCCCAGCCGCGCACCGCGCCGCCGGCCAGGCTCAGCTGCGGATGGAGCACGACCTTAGCGGGGTCGAAGAACTGCTCCATGCCGAGCCCGTCGCAGGTGGGGCAGGCGCCGACCGGGTTGTTGAAGGAGAAGATCCGGGGCTCCAGCTCCGGGATGCTGTAGCCGCAGACCGGGCAGGCGAAGGACGCCGAGAAGGTGATCATGGGCCGCTCGGGCTCGTCGATCGCGGCGACGCGGGCGATGCCGCCCGAGAGCTTGAGCGCGGTCTCGAAGGACTCGGCCAGACGCAGGGCGAGATCGGGACGCACCCGGAAGCGGTCGACGACCACCTCGATATCGTGCTTCTTCTTGATGTCCAGCTCGGGCGGGTCGTCGAGCTCGTAGAGATCACCGTCGATGCGTGCGCGCACGAAGCCTTGCGCATGCAGCTCGCCGATCAGCCGCTGGTACTCGCCCTTGCGCGCCGAGACCACAGGGGCAAGCAGCATCAGCCGATCGCCCTCCGGCAGCGCCATCACCTGATCGACCATCTGGCTGATGGTCTGTGCCTCCAGCGGCTCGTCATGCGCCGGACAGCGCGGCTGGCCGACGCGCGCGAAGAGCAGGCGCAGATAGTCGTAGATCTCGGTGATGGTCCCGACGGTCGAGCGCGGATTGTGCGAGGTCGTCTTCTGCTCGATCGAGATGGCCGGCGAGAGCCCCTCGATATGGTCCAGGTCCGGCTTCTCCATGACCGACAGAAATTGCCGGGCATAGGAGGAGAGCGACTCGACATAGCGGCGCTGACCCTCGGCATAGATGGTGTCGAAGGCGAGCGATGATTTGCCCGAGCCCGACAGCCCGGTAAAGACGATCAACTGCTGACGGGGGAGATCGAGATCAATGCTCTTCAGATTGTGGGTTCGTGCGCCGCGGATGCGGATTGTGTCCATGGTGTTGGGAGACCTTCGGCGGTGGGCGGCCAGTTCACGATTATCCCGTAAACGTCGGCTGGGAGTCCGCCCGTTAACTCCGATTCAGCAAATGCAGACTTGCCGTCGACCTCAGTAACTTTGGCAGATTTCCGGTTTCCCCGGACCGCCGACTTCAGTCGGCGTTAGCGGCAAGCGCGCCGCGCTTGGTTGGGTCTGCTCCAGCTTAGGGAATCCTTGCCGACTGAAGTCGGCGTTGTCGGGCTTGATCGTTATCGCGGCCGGTGCGCGCGCACGGCCTTGGTCATCCCGTCATCTAGGCATCTTGGTTCCCCGACCGAACGCAAGACTGCGGCCCGGGTACGCCGACTTTAGTCGGCAACTGGGTACGCCGACTTTAGTCGGCACTTGGGGGGGACCGACCTGGGGGAGGCGGACTTCAGTCCGCCGCGCGGGCGCGCTCGGGCGACTGAAGTCCCTCGTACCCAGTTGCCGACTAAAGTCGGCGTACCCGGGCGGTCGCGGTCGTCAACCGGGTCACTGCCGATGTGGTCGGAGTGATGAATCAAGAACTCGTCATCGACAACGACAATCATGGCAAAGGTATTGTCTCGTCGAGTCGTTTACTGACCGGGCTGCGGGGGGATCTCTGTCGATGGCCTGTCAATCGCGATCGGGCACGATCGCCGACAAGCCCTTATACTCGCGTCTTCCGCCGAATCGACGTAGAAGGCCACCGGTTTTGACTCCCTCCCATCAACCCCTTGTCGCCTTCACCGGGCTGGAGAAGCGCGCCGCGGCCGGTCTGGCCGCGATCTTCTCCACGCGCATGTTGGGCCTCTTTATGGTCCTGCCGGTCTTCGCGCTCTATGCGCATGACCTGGACGGCGCGACCCCTTTGCTGGTCGGGCTGGCGATCGGCGCCTACGGCTTGACGCAGGCGCTGTTTCAGATCCCGCTGGGTCTGTTGTCGGATCGCATCGGGCGCAAGCCGGTCATCTACGGGGGGCTGGTGTTGTTCGCGATCGGCAGCGTCGTCGCGGCCCTTGCCGATCAGATCGAGCTGGTCATCCTGGGACGCGTGATCCAGGGCAGCGGCGCCATCGCGGCGGCGACCATTGCGCTCACCGCCGATCTGACACGCGATGCGGTGCGGACACGTGCGATGGCGGCCATCGGCATCAGCGTGGCCCTGTCGTTCGCGGCGGCATTGGTCGTCGGACCGCCGCTGGCGCGCTGGCTCGGTATCTCGGGCATCTTCTGGCTGACCGCGTTTCTGGCGATCGCCGGCATGCTGGTGCTGGCCTATATCGTGCCCGAGCCGGAGCGCTCCAGCGTCCACCGCGAGGCCCAGCCTGTCATGGATCAGTTCGCGGGCGTGCTGGGTAACCCCACCTTGCTGCGTCTGGATCTGGGCATCTTCCTGCTGCACCTCACCATGGTGAGTATGTTCGTGGTGCTGCCGCTGTCGATCGAGTCGGCCGGTTTGGCGCCCGTGGATCATTGGTTGCTCTATCTGCCGGTCGTCTTGCTCGCCATCGTGATCATGGTCCCCTTCATCATCATGGCGGAGCGCGGCGGCAAGGTGAAGGCCGTGCTGCTCGGTGCGGTCACGGCGATGTGTGCGTCCATGGTGGGCTTCTATGTCTTCAATCAGTCGATTTGGGTCGTCGGGGTCCTGCTGCTGGTGATGTTCACCGTTTTCAACCTGATGGAGGCCATCCTGCCGTCGCTCGTCTCGAAGGCCGCGCGTGCCGGCGCGCGGGGAACCGCGATGGGGGTCTTCTCAAGCTCGCAGTTCGTCGGTGCCTTCCTGGGCGGGCTGCTCGGCGGCTTGGCGCACCAGAGTTTCGGGGCGGATGCCGTCTATCTGGTCGGGGCCGCGACCTCGCTGGTGTGGATCGGCCTGGCGGCGACGATGGCGATGCCGGCGAATCTGACGGCGCATGTCCTTTCGCTCGGCGATCGGCCGGCCGACGAGGGCCTGGGTCTCGAGGCGCGTCTGCTGGCGATTCCGGGTGTGGAGGATGCCGTCGTCGCGCTCGACGAGGGTGTCGCTTATCTCAAGGTGGACAGTGGTCGACTGGATTGGGCAACATTGCAGACGTTTTCGGCCAGGGCCTGAGGCGGAACCCCGGGTTCGGCCGCGTCATTTTTTGCGAGACAACCATCGCCCGCGTGCGGCGCGGAGCGGGAGGACTGCATGGCAGGCGTCAACAAGGTGATTCTCATCGGCAACCTCGGGGCTGATCCGGAGGTGCGATATATGCCGAGCGGCGATGCGGTGGCGAGCGTCTCGATCGCCACCTCGGAGACCTGGAAGGACAAGAACACGGGCGAGAAGCAGGAGCGCACCGAATGGCACAAAGTTGTGTTTTTCGGGAAGATCGCGGAAATCGTCAAGCAGTATCTGCATAAGGGCTCGAAGATCTACGTCGAGGGGAAGCTGCGTACTCGCAAGTGGCAGGGGCAGGACGGACAGGATCGCTACACGACCGAGGTCGTGGTCGACGTGGGAGGGACCATGCAGATGCTCGACAGCCGTCCCGGCGGTGGTGTCGGATCATCGGTGCCCTTCGAGGACGCACCTGACTATCAGTCGCGCGGCGGCGGGCGGCCGCAGTCCTCGAGTCCGGCGCCGTCATCCGGAGGCAGCAGCAGCCAAGGCTCGGCGGATTTCGACGACGACATCCCCTTTTGAGCTGAACCGCGTCCGGCGCGACATGCGCTCTTGTCGAATGCGCTCGATCTCGCGTGAATCGATTAGCCTCGGGGCGGACGCGGCTCAGGAATGTAAAGGCGTCCTACGCGTCGATGGCAAGAGGGCTTCTCCGTTTCCGAGGCATACGCTATCGCAGGCACGATGAATGCTAGGTTTAGTTCCCCGGGGACGCGACCCTAAGCGCCCCTCCACTATCGTCAAGGAGTATCGCGTGTGCTGACCCTTCTCGTCACCGGCGGGGCCGGATTCATCGGCGGCAACTTTGTTCATCACATGATCGGGACAACCGATGCTCGGGTGGTCAACCTCGACCTCCTGACCTACGCCGGCAATCTGGACACCCTCGCCGAACTGAACGACAACCCGCGTCACGTCTTCGTGCAGGGCGATATCGCCGATCCTGCGCTGGTGGCCCGACTCCTTGCCGATTACGAGGTCGACGCGGTCGTAAACTTTGCGGCCGAGAGCCATGTCGACCGCTCGATCGACGGCCCGGCGCAGTTCGTCCAGACCAACGTGGTCGGCACCTTCAATCTGCTGGACTGCGCCCGTGCGCATTGGGCGAAGCGCAGCAGCGCGGCCAAGGACGCCTTTCGTTTCCTGCATGTCTCGACCGACGAGGTCTACGGCTCGCTCGGGCCGACGGGTCTCTTCACCGAGTCGACCCCGTATGCGCCAAACTCGCCCTATTCGGCTTCCAAGGCCGCATCGGACCATCTGGTGCGCGCCTGGTTTCACACCTACGGCCTGCCGGTACTGACGACCAACTGCTCGAACAACTACGGGCCTTACCAGTTCCCGGAGAAGTTGATTCCGCTCATGATCCTGAAGGCGCAGCGTGGCGAGTCCTTGCCCATCTACGGCGACGGCGGGAATGTGCGCGACTGGCTGTACGTCATCGATCATTGCCGGGCGATCCTGCGGGTGCTCGAGGCCGGAAGACCGGGCGAGGTCTACAACGTCGGCGGCAACAGCGAGAAGACCAATCTTGAGGTCGTCGATACCCTCTGTGCTCTGCTCGACGAGCGCCTGACCGATTCGCCCTATCGGCCGCACACGGGTCTCAAGAGCTTCGTCAAAGACCGTCCCGGACACGACCGACGCTATGCGATCGATGCCGGCAAGCTCAAGCGCGAGCTGGGTTGGGAGCCGACGGAGACCTTCGAGTCCGGCATGCGCCTGACGGTCGACTGGTATCTGGACCATCCGGACTGGTGTCGGCGGGTCACCGACGGGAGCTATCTCGGCGAACGTCTCGGCGCCGCCGGTTGAGGGATTTAAATTATGAATCGAAAAGGCATCATCCTGGCCGGGGGCTCCGGCACGCGTCTCTATCCGCTGACACGGGCGATCAGCAAGCAGTTGCTGCCGGTCTACGACAAGCCGATGATCTATTACCCGCTCTCGACCCTGATGTTGGCGGGGATTCGCGAGATTCTGATCATCTCCACGCCGCACGACCTGCCGATGTTCCGATCGCTGCTCGGGGACGGATCCCAATGGGGACTGCATCTCGAGTATGCCGAGCAGCCCCATCCGGGCGGGCTCGCCCAAGCCTTCCTGATCGGCAAGGACTTCGTCGGCACATCGCCCTCCTGTCTCGTTCTCGGCGACAACATCTTTTACGGCCACGGCCTGGTGGATCAGCTCAAGGCCGCCGGTGCGTGCGAGCGCGGCGCCACCGTCTTCGGCTACTACGTCTCGGACCCTGAGCGCTACGGCGTGGTCGAGTTCGATGCGAGCGGGCATGTCCTGAGCCTGGAAGAGAAACCCAGCAAGCCCAAGTCCAACTGGGCGGTGACCGGCATCTATTTCTACGACAATCAGGTCTGCGGACTTGCCGAGGGGCTGCGACCGTCGCCGCGCGGCGAGCTTGAGATCACGGACCTCAATATCCGCTATCTGGAGCAGGGTGAGCTGCATGTGAGCCGCATCGGCCGCGGGACCGCCTGGCTCGATACCGGCACGCACGAGTCGCTCATGCAGGCCGGGCAATTCATCGAAACGATCGAACGCCGCCAAGGTCTTCGAATCTGTTGTCCGGAGGAGGTGGCCTACTTCAACGGTTGGATCGACGACGATCAGCTTCGGGCGATGGGCGAGGAGCTGAAGAAGAGCGGCTACGGCGAGTATCTGTTGAGTTTGCTGCGGAGAGGCGACGTATGAATGTCATCGAGACAGCCATTCCAGGTGTCCTGATCCTCGAGCCGAAGGTGTTCGGCGACGAGCGGGGCTTCTTTATGGAGACCTACCGGACCAATCGCTATGCCGAGCTCGGCATCCCGGCGCCCTTCGTCCAAGACAATCTGTCCTCCTCACGCCGAGGTGTCCTGCGGGGGCTGCACGTTCAGCATCCGCATGCCCAGGGCAAGTTGGTCCAGGTGATGGATGGCGAGGTCTTCGACGTCGCGGTGGATATCCGTCGCGGCTCGCCGACCTTCGGGCGCTGGGTCGGCGCGACCCTGTCCGGAGAGAATCGTCGCCAGTTCTGGATTCCGCCGGGGTTCGCTCACGGCTTCTTGGTCACCGGCGACTCGGCCCTCTTCATCTACAAAAACACCGACTATTACAGCCCCGAGACCGAGCTCAGTCTACGTTGGGATGACCCCGAGATCGGCATCGACTGGCCGTTCGAGGGGACGCCCGAGCTGTCTGCAAAGGATGCTGCCGCGGCCTGTTTGAGCGAGATTCCACCCGAACGTCTTCCCGATTACGAGGCCAGCCTATGACGACCAAACGCACGACCGCCGAACGGCCCCGTATCCTCCTGATCGGCGCCAACGGACAAGTTGGCTGGGAGTTGCGGCGCACACTCGCGACACTCGGTGATGTGATACCGGCCTCCCTCGAAGGTGAATACGGCCCGACGATCGATCTTCTGGATACGGCATCCTTGGCGAGGCTTGTTCAGGACACTTCCCCGGACGCGGTCGTCAATGCCGCCGCCTACACGGCCGTGGACAAAGCCGAGACGGACCGCGACATTGCGCAGCGAATCAATGCGGATGCGGTCGGCGAGCTGGGCGCCATGCTGGCCGGGCGCGGGACGCCGATCATCCATTACTCGACCGACTTCGTGTTCTCCGGCAATCTGGATCGGCCCTACCGGGAAGACGACGCTCCGGGACCACTCAATGTCTACGGCGAGACCAAGCTCGCCGGCGAGCAGGCGTTGCTGAGCTCCGGCGCCCGTGCCCTGATCTTCCGCACCAGTTGGGTCTACGGCATCCGCGGCGCCAATTTCCTGCTGACCATGCTGCGCCTGCTCAAAGAGCGCGACGAGCTGCGGATCGTCGACGATCAGATCGGATCGCCGACCTGGAGCCGTATGTTGGCCTCGTCAACGGCCTTGGTTCTCTACCGGGTCTTGCGCGGCGAGCTGGATCTGGACCAGGTCGGCGGGCTGTATCATCTGACCGGTTCGGGTCAGGTCAGCTGGTTCGGGTTCGCAAGCGCGATCCTGGAAGACGCCGGCCTGGACGCGAACCTGATCCCGATTCCTTCGTCGGAGTACCCTGCGCCGGCGCGTCGCCCGCTCTACTCGGTCCTGGACAACAGCCTCTTTCGAGAGACCTTCGGGCTGTGGATGCCGGATTGGCGTTTGTCCTTGAAGCAGTGCTTGGACGAGAAGACTTAAACCGCGCCCAGCGCGGTATGCGATGTCTTTGGATGGGATCGGCCCCGGCAGACTTGACGGCTGTTGGAGTCGGCGCGGTTTAAGGCATTAAAGAATATTAAATTTTAAACCGCGTCTCACCGAGATCGAGGATATCTCCAAAGCCATAGGCAAAATGAAAATGACGCATGTCGCTCTGGACGCGGTTTAGGGTGATTTCCGCAAACTTCCATACCTGTAGGTTGTGCTGACGATAGGAAGCACAACTTGCGCCTACGGTTGGTTGTGCCTCGCACGGCTCGGCACAACCTACGCCCTTGGCATGAAGGTTTCGGGAATTCGCCTAGGTCCTCGACGCTGCCCCGAACAAGAGCGGCAGGACGTCGAGGTAGCGCGAGGCGAAATGGACCTTGAAGCCCTTGCTGACATGCTCGGGCACCTCTTCGAACTCGCCGCGGTTGTCCTCCGGGAGGATGATCTCGCGGATGCCGGCGCGGCGTGCCGCGATCAGCTTCTCGCGGATCCCGCCGACCGGGAAGACCTCGCCGGTCAAGGTGATCTCGCCGGTCATGGCGAGTCGCCGGATGGGTTGGTTGCGGGCGAGCGAGAGCAGGGCGGATGTGATGGTGATGCCGGCCGAGGGGCCGTCCTTCGGGGTGGCGCCGGCAGGGACGTGGACATGGATGAAGGCGTTCTCGAAGAAGGCCGGATCGGCGCCGAGCTCGGCGGCGTGGCCGACCAGGTAGCCGTAGGCGATCTCGGCGGATTCCTTCATGACGTCGCCGAGCTGGCCGGTGAGCTTGAACCCTCGCGTGAAGCTGTGGGTTCGGGCGGCCTCGATGGAGAGTGTAGCGCCGCCCATGGCGGTCCAAGCGAGACCGGTCACGACGCCCGGGCCGGAGAGCTTGCGCTCGTCGCGAAATACCGGGCTGCCGAGATAATCCTTTAGGTCGGCTTCGCCGACGCTGATCGGTGTCTCCTCGCCTTCGAGCATGCGTACGGCGACCTTGCGCACGATCTTGCCGAGCTGTTTTTCCAGGCGCCGCACGCCGGCATCGCGGGCATAGCGCTCGATCAGGGCGCGCAGTGCCTTGGTGTCCAATCTGACCGTACGTTTGGCGAGTCCGGCCCGGTCGATTTGACGGGGCAGCAGGTATTTCTTCGCGATCTGGAGCTTCTCCTCGGCGATATAGCCGGAGAGTTGAATGACCTCCATGCGGTCGAGCAGGGGGCCGGGGATGCTGTCGGTCTGGTTTGCCGTGCAGACGAAGAGCACCTTGGACAGATCAAAACGCAGATCCAGATAATGATCGAGAAAGTCGCTGTTCTGCTCCGGGTCCAGGACCTCGAGCAGGGCCGAAGCGGGGTCGCCGTGGTAGGAGGCGCCGACCTTGTCGATCTCGTCGAGCATGATGACCGGATTGGCCGTGCCGGCGTCCTTGATCGCCTGGAGAAACTTGCCGGGCATGGCGCCGATGTAGGTGCGACGGTGGCCCTTGATCTCGGCCTCGTCGCGGATGCCGCCGACCGAGAAGCGATAGAAGCGCCGCCCGAGCGCATCGGCGATGGAATGTCCGATTGAGGTCTTGCCGACACCGGGCGGGCCGACGAGCAGGATGATGGAGCCGGCGATCTCGCCCTTGTGGATGCCGACGGCCAGGAATTCGAGGATGCGTTTCTTCACATCCTCCAGGCCGTAATGGTCGCGATCCAAAACGCGGCGCGCCCGTTTGAGATCCAGTTTGTCGGCGGAGTGCTTGCCCCAGGGCAGGATCGTGATCCAGTCCAGGTAGTTGCGGGTCACGGCGTATTCCGGAGAGCCCGTCTCGAGCATGCGCAGCTTGTCCATCTCTTCTTCGATCCGCTTGCTCGCCTGCTCCGTCAGCGTGAGCTTTTCGAGCCGGGCGGTGAAGCGGTCGATCTCCGCGGTGCGGTCGTCCTTGGCGATGCCGAGCTCCTTCTGAATCGCCTTGAGCTGCTCGCGCAGAAAGAACTCACGCTGCTGCTTGTGCATCTTCTCCTCGACCGTGCGCCGAATCTTCTGCTGCGCGCGCGCGAGCTCGAGCTCGTTGTTGAGCAGAACCAGCACCTTCTCCATACGCGGCAACAGCGGAACGAGCTCCAGGACGTCCTGCAGCTGCTCCTTGGTCGAGGTGGTGAGGCTGGCCGCGAAATCGGAGAGATGCGATGGGTCGTCGGGACCGAAGCGGTCGAGGAACATCCGCAGCTCTTCGACATAGAGCGGGTTGAGCGGCAAAAGCTCCTTAATCGTGTTGATCACGGCCATGGCGTAGGCCTTGATTTCCTCGTTCGGCGGGCCGGCCGGCTCGGGTAGATAGGTCACCTGTGCGTCGAAGGGGACTTCGCGGCTGACCCAGGTGGCGATGCTGAACCGCTGCAGGCACTCCACGAGGACTTGGAGGTGGCCGTCTTGCTGATGGACGCGGTGGACCCTGCAGGCCGTGCCGACGGGATAGAAGTCGGTCGTCTGCGCCTCTTCGGAGGTCTCGCTGCGCACCAGCACGACGCCGAGGATCTTATGCTCGCTCTCCCCGACCACCTTGAGTGTCGAGGACCAGCTCTCCGCGTCCATCATCAGCGGAACGGCTTGGCCGGGAAAGAAGGGGCGGGATGCGACCGGCAGGATGGGGATGCGGGTCGGGAGGACATCGTTGGCCCGCGCGAGCGTGATTCCGGAACCCTCGTCGCCCCCGATTTCGCCCGAATCCTCGCCCAAATCCTCGACCGCCATTAGGTTGTCCTCGTTCGTAAATACCCCACTGTGATCGGTCAATTTCAGGGTACGAGCGTAGATTTGCAAGCGGCATTCGCCAAGCGCGCATAGCTCGCGACATCGAGGTTTTCGGCCCTCAAGGTCGGATCGATCCCGGTTGCGATCAGTAGCTGCGCATCCACCAGTTTGGAAAGACTGTTGCGCAGGGTCTTGCGACGCTGCCCGAAGGCCGCGGCGACGATGCGGGCGTGTAGTGCCGGGTCGTCGACGGGGTGGGGAAGCGGTCGATGGGGCCGCAGTCGCAGGAAGGCGGACTCGACCTTCGGGGCGGGGGTGAAGGCGCCTGCACCGATGCGAAAGAGACAGTCCGCCGAGCACAGCGTCTGAACCATCACCGAAAGACGTCCGTAGGTCTTGTCGCCCGGATCCGCGACGATGCGCTCGACGACCTCCTTCTGAAGCATCAGGTGCATATCCTCGATGCAGTCGGCCTGCTCCAGGAAGCGAAACAACAGGGGTGTGGAGATGTTGTAGGGCAGATTCCCGACGAGACGCAAGCGCTCGCCCTCATGCACGAGGGCGCGGAGGTCGAAATGCAGGGCGTCGGCCTGGTGGATCCGCAGATCGCCGAGCGGGCCGAGCCGATCGCGAAGTGGGCCGACGAGGTCGCGATCCAGCTCGACGACATCGAGCGAGCCGGCCGCGGTCAGGAGTCCTTTTGTGATGGCGCCCTGCCCGGGCCCGATCTCGACGACACGCTCGCCCGGCGTCGCGGCAATCACCCCGTGGATACGGTCGATCACCTGGCGGTCGTGAAGGAAGTTCTGGCCAAAGCGTTTGCGTGCGCGGTGCTCCATTAAACTGCGTCCGGCATGATATGGATTGGTTGCACCTCGATTCGGCCTCCGATCAATCCACGGCCGTCGGAGCCGACGCAGTTTAAGAGAGTATTTTTATTCATTTAAACCGCGTCGGCTCTAAGGTCGTTAATGGCGTCGAGGGGGGCGCGCTCCGGCGCCAAGGAAGGGAGGAGACGCGGTTTGGGTTTGGGAGCGGTTCAAAAAAATTAGTAAAACGACTCGACGAGAAAATGCCTTTGCCAGGGTTGTCGTTGTCGTAATCGGATTCCGGACGACCACGACCACGACCACGACAACGATTAGATTCGGTGTTTAACTGATTTCTAAGGCGTTACTTAGCAGTTGTGGCAGACTTCATGAGCGAATTGCTCGAGTTTACGCGTATCCGCGGCGAAGAGTCGGATACCCTCGGCGAGTTTTTCGGAGGCCATCGCGTCTTCGTTGAGCTCCCAGCGGAAGCCGGGCTCGTCGAAACCGACCTTCGGGATCTCCATACCGAGCGCTCTTTCGGGGTCGAGCTTGCGCGGGACATCGCCTTCGGTCGAGGCGAGCTCGCCGAGTAGGGCGGGCGAGATGGTGAGGTAGTCGCAGCCGGCCAGCTCCAGGATCTCGTCGAGGTTGCGGAAGCTCGCGCCCATGACGACGGTGTCGTAGCCGTGGCGTTTGTAGTAGTTGTAGATCCGGGTGACGGACTGTACGCCCGGATCCTCATCGGCCGGATAGCCGGGGACATTGTCGGCGTTCTTGTACCAGTCGAGGATCCGCCCAACGAATGGCGAGATGAGTGTGACCCCCGCGTCGGCGCAGGCAACGGCTTGGGCGAAGCTGAACAAGAGGGTTAAGTTGCAGTGCAGCCCCTGGCGCTGCAGGATCTCCGCGGCTCGGATGCCTTCCCAGGTCGAGGCAATCTTGAAAAGGACTCGGGTGCTTGGGTCGACGCCGGCGGCTTGGTAAAGCTCCACCAAGGCCGCTGCGCGCTTGAGTGTGGCCGCGGTGTCGAAGGAGAGCCGCGCATCGATCTCGGTCGAGACACGTCCGGGAACGATCTTCAGGATCTCCGTGCCGAAGTTGACGGCGAGCTTGTCCATCGTCGCGCGGGCCTGGTCCATCGGGTCGCTGCCGCCCCCGCGCGTGCCGAAGAGGACGGCGTCTTCGACCAGCTCGCGGTACTGCGGCATCTGGGCCGCTTTGAAGATCAGGGACGGGTTGGTCGTGGCGTCTTGAGGCTGGTACGCGGCGATGGAATCGAAGTCGCCGGTGTCGGCGACGACTGTGGTCATGGTCTTGAGTTGGTCGAGCTTGCTCATGGTTCTACACCTTTCTTCAAGGTTGAGACGCGTCGGCGTCGATGGGTCGACCTTAACGGAATCCGATGACGATTTCGAATCAGGCCCGGCGGTCCAGGTGCCTCGAAAGCAGGCCATGTCGTGCATTTAAGCAAAAAACGCGCCTGTCGTGCCTTAGGGGTCTTAGCGAGCATCACCGGGCGTGTCAGTGATCGGGTCGCTGGAATCTTCGATTCCATCCATCTGTTGCATGGACCAATAAGCGGTCAACTGCCGGATTTAGGTTCATACTCAAGACCTATCGGGTCAAGGGTACGAGGTGTTCCGAACATCCCATGAGCCATTCGACAACTGAGCTTCGGGTTCCCGACGGCACGCCGTTCCAACAGGTCTCGGATCTGCTGACGGGACTCTATCGCCCCATCCTCGCGCCCTCGGAGACGACGACGCGTGTGTTCTACGACACCTTCGACTGGGCGATCTTTCTCGACGGCGGTGCTTTGGAATGCCGCACCCAACGCTCGATGCGGCGCTTGATCCGAAGCGACCTCGATGGCGGGTCTCCGCCGCTGTCGCAGACCCTTGTCGGCGATCCCGGTTTCGCCTCCGACCTTCCGCGCGGTCCGGTGCGCGAGCGCATACTGGAGGTTTGCGGGATCCGACGGCTGCTCCCGCGGGTCGAGGTCGAGAGTCATGTCACCGTTTTTCGACTCGTCAACGACGATGCCGAGACCGTGCTGCGTGTCGAGATCGAGGCGCTGAGCGCACGCAACCCGGGCGGCGCGGTCTGCGGACCGCTCGCGTCGCGTATCCACCTCGTCGCGGAGCCCTACCACGAGCAGATTGCGCAGGAGGTGACCGATCTCCTCACCGAGCGACTCGGGCTCGAGGCCGTCCAGACACCGATCCTGTCTGAGGCGCTGTCGGCGTGCGGTCGATCCCCCGGCGACTATTCGTCCAAGATCGATGAGTGCCTCGATCCCGATCAGAGGTCGGACGAGGCGCTCAAGACGCTCCTACGGAGTCTGTTCGCGACCCTGGTCGCGAATCTGGGCGGTGCGCGAGAGCATCTGGACAGCGAGTTCCTGCATGACCTGCGCGTCGCCACGCGCCGCACGCGGTCGGCGCTGGGTCAATCGAAGGGCGTGTTTCCGGCTGATCTACTCGAGGATTACAAGGCCAGGTTTGCTTGGCTGCAGCAGGCCACCGGGCCGGTCCGTGACCTGGATGTCTATCTTCTGGATTTCGACCGCTATCGCGAGGCCCTGCCGGCGCGTTTGCGCCCCTGTCTCGGCGCGGTCCATTCTTTCTTGTCGGCCCGCCGGAGCGAGGAGCAGGGCCGCCTTGCCGTCGCGTTGGACTCCCCGGCCTTTGTCGATTTGATGCGGCAGTGGCGGATCTTCCTCGACGCGCCGATCGTCGAGAACCCGGCCGAGCCCAAGGCCATGCGTCCGATCAAGTCGCTCGCCGACCAGCGTATTCGACGCATGGTAAAACGCGTCCGACGCGAGGGGCTCGCGATTCGGCCGGACTCTCCCGCCGCCGAGCTGCATGAGCTGCGCAAGAGCTGTAAGAAGCTCAGATACCTCATGGAGCTGTTTCAGAGTCTCTACCCGCGCGCTAAGATCGCCCGACTGATCAAGTTGCTGAAGGCGCTGCTCGATCACCTCGGTCTTGTTCAGGATCTTGCGGTTCAAGCCGAGCACCTGCTCGACTGGGCCAAGCAGATGCATTGCGATGGCAGTGCCGATACCGAGACACTGCTGGCGATGGGTGCGCTCGTCGGACAGCTTTTGGAGCGTCAGGCGCAGGCCCGAGCGGCCTTCGCCGATGTTTTCGACCGGTATCTACACGACGAGCAACAGGCGTTGTTCCGTGCCCTATTCGAGAACGGCTGAGCCGCGCTTGCCGTTCGATGCATCGTCGGACCGCGGATGCCGGCCGTCGTCGATCAACAACCCTTGCCGCAGACGCGGTTCGTAGGAGGAGGTATCGATGAGATTGACTCTGCCGTCGTGCCTGAGTGCGTCGTTCGTTGTGCTCGCCGCTGCTGCAGCGGGCGCCGGCGCAGCCGACCCGGAGGAGGGGCTCTTCGATCTGGACGAGCTTCGGGTGAAGATCACCGAGACCCTTCCCTATGTCGAGGTCGAGCACGCGGGAAAGCCGGTCATCTTGATGCGTCACCAGGAGCCCGATCACACCATCGTTGCGCCCTACGACCAGACCGCCCGCGACTGTCCTCCCTACTGCATCCAACCGATGCAGCTCGCACCCGGCGTGGAGACCATCGGCGAGCTCGAGCTGATTGCCTATCTCGGGCGCGCAGCCAAGGGCGAGCCGATCCTGGTGATCGATTCACGCACCGAGCCCTGGGTGTCGCAGGGGATGATCCCGGGTGCGATCCATCTCCCCTACACGCGACTGGATCCGTTGCACGCGCAGCCCGAGGCCATCGCCGAGTTGCTGGAATTCGAGCTTGGCGCGATTCGCTTGAATGCGCTCTGGAACTTCAGCGCCGCCAAGACCCTGATCTTTTACTGCAACGGACCCTGGTGCGGGCAGTCTCCGACCAATATCCGTGCCTTGTTGGCGCTCGGGTATCCTGCGGATCGGATCAAGTGGTATCGCGGCGGGATGCAGGTCTGGGAGCAGCTCGGCTTGACGACTGTGAAGCCGTCGGCGCAGTCCGACGACTAAGGCGAATTCCCGACGCCTTCGTTCCAAGGGCGGAGGTTGTGCCGAGCCGAGCGAGGCACAACCAACCCTCGGCGCAAGTTGTGCTTCCTATCGTCAGCACAACCTACGGGTCGGGAATTTTGCGGTAATCGCCTAAGCTAGGGGATCGGAAGCGGCGTGCCTGTCTCGCGCGACGATGCGCCGGGAAGATGATCCGATGTTACGGGGATGCTCGGGTCGATCAGCCGCCGCACCCAATCCAGCATGGGCTCGATCGCCGCTTCGGCGGTCGGCGTCAGGACGTAATTGGAATAATCGAAGGACGTCCCGCATGCCGAAACCAGGAAGGTCTCGGGGACCCGGCCGTAGAGTGTCTCGCACCAGGCGAGCAGCTCGCGTGGATCGAGGAAATGCGCCATGGTCGACATGGCGCTGGCGTCGGGGGCGAGTGATCGGCAGCGGACCTCGCCCGGCGTGCCGTCGACCGCGGCATCGAGGAAGACGACACGGTCGTGCTCGACCAAATCGGCGACCAGCTCGGCGGTGAGGATGTGGCGCGAGATCACCTCTACACCTTCGGGCATGCCCTCGGCCTGCAGTCGATCCGCGACCAGCGGCCCGATTGCATCGTCGCCGCGGATGGGGCTGCCGTAGCCGATGATCAAGACCTTCCGGCCTTCCATGTGCGCCTGATCCATTCAGCCGCGCCTGAGCGTGTCGACGATCCGACCGCTCGCATCCTTGAGCTCGATGGCGAGCGGCATCTCGCCGAAGGCGTGCGAGGCGCAGGACAGGCAAGGGTCGAAGCAGCGGATGACCGCCTCGACGCGATTGAGCATCCCCTCCTGGAGATTGTTGCCGTCGACATAGGCGTCGGCGACCTGACGGATGCTCTGGTTCATGGCCAGGTTGTTGTGCCCGGTCGCGATGATGAGGTTGACCCAGGTGATGAGGCCCTCGTCGTTGATGCGGTAGTGGTGCATGAGAATCCCGCGGGGGGCTTCGGTCACCCCGATGCCTTCGTAACGGTTGCTGCGGGCACGGGCACGCACGCGCGCGTCGAGGATGGTCGGATCCTTGAGCAGGCGCTCCATCATCTCGAGCGCGTAGATGATCTCGACAAGCCGGGCATAGTGATAGTGGAAGCTGCTCGCGATCGGGCCGGATTCCTGAAGCATATGGAACTCGGCGAGCGCCACGTCGGCATAGGGCGTGCCGCAGGCATCGACATTGTTCAGACGCGCCAGGGGTCCGACCCGATAGATCCCTTTGGGATAACCGTGCGGTTTGTAGTAGGGGAACTTCATGTAGCTGAAGTCCTCGACCGCCTCGCCGATCAGGCGCTCATACTCGTGCGGCGGCACCATGTCTTCGAGGATGCGGCCCTGCGCATCCTTGAGGCGCAGGAAGCCGTCGTAGTGCTCCAGGTGGCCCTTGGGGCTCACCAGGCTGAGGAACATGGTCGGTTGATTGCCGAAGTGACTGGCCTCGTCCTTGAACTTGGGCACCAAGGTCTTGAAGAAGGCATAGGTGCGCTTGGCGATCTCCAACCCCTCGGGCATCAGCTTGAGCATCGCGTCGCGTTTCTCCGGAGTCAGCGGCTCGCTGACCCCGCCGGGTACGACCCAAGTCGGGTGGATCTTCTTGCCGCCCAAGGTCTCGATGATGGTCTGGCCGATCTGGCGCAGTCGGATGCCGTCTTTGGCCAGTGCCGGGTCTTGGCGCATGACGCCGAAGATGTTGCGCGAGACCGGATCCGAGTCCCAGCCGAGCAAGAGATCCGGCGAGGAGAGATGAAAAAACGACAAGGCGTGCGACTGCGTGATCTGCGCGAGGTTGATGATGCGGCGCAGCTTCTCCGCGGTTGGCGGGATGCCGACCGAGAGCAGGTGATCGCAGGCCTTGTTGGATGCCAGCACATGACTGACCGGGCAGATCCCGCAGGTGCGCGCGGTCAGTGCGGGCATCTCGCGATAGGGCCGGCCCTCGCAGAATTTTTCGAAGCCGCGAAACTGGGTGAGATGGAACTTGGCGTCTTCGACCTCTCCGTCGTCCCCGAGCTGCAGGGTGATGCGGGCATGGCCCTCGATGCGGGTGACGGGTTCGATGATGACGGTGCGGCTCATGGATGCGGCCCCTGGCGGTTGGGATTCGGAGTGGCGTCCGAGTCGTCGCCTTCGTTGCTCAAGGCGCGCTCGGTGATCTCGTGATAGAGATGGGTCATCCTGGCGATGATGTCGTCGAGCTCCGGGTGCTGCGTCCACTTGGACTGCTTGTCCCTGGCATCGGCGAAGACCTCGGTCAGGAACTCGATATCGAAGTTGTCGAGACGCGCGCCGCTCTCGACCTTGGCCTTGATGTCGAGCAGGCGCGGCAGGCGTTGCGTACGCAGACGCTCGAGGAGCGCGACGATCACGCCCGTGTCCGCGTCCTGTGGTGCTTGGCTTCCGGCAGGCGGCTTGGTCATGGTTTTAGGCTCCGAACCGCGTCACGGCGCTGGGATCCGGTATGCGCCCCGCGATCAGCTCGCTCAGCACGTACCAGATGGCGTCGGCGCTCGGCGGGCAGCCGGGCACGAAGACATCGACCCCCACGACACCGTGGATGGGTTTCACGACGGGCAGCAAAGCAGGAACTCCTCGAGTCGGGGTCTGCGGTTGGACGGTCACGGTGTCGCGGTAGGCGTGATCGATGACATCGGCGAGCTTGAAGTGGTTGCGCATGGCCGGGACGTTTCCGTTCACGGCGCAATCGCCTAAACTGACCAGGATCTTGCAGTGCTTGCGAAACTCATGCGCCTTTTCCAGGTCGTCTTCCGAGCTGATCGAGCCTTCCAGGATGCCTACATCTACCTCGTCGGGCAGGGTCTTGGTGTCGACCAAGGGGCTGTAGACGATGTCGACCTTCTGGACCAGCTCGATCAGACGCTCGTCCATGTCAAGAAAGGACATGTGACAACCCGAGCAGCCGTCGAGCCAGGTGGTCGCGACCGTGATCTTGGGCGATGTGCTCATTGGGCATGTCTCCGGCGGGCGAGAATCGGCAGGAAGTGTTGATCTTTGACCATTTCGCCGACCGAAGTGCCCTGCTTGACCAGCGCGCCGGTCGGGCAGACCTGGACGCATTTGCCGCAGCTGGTGCAGGTGTCGCTCTCGCCCCAAGGCTGCGCCATGTCGGTGATCACGCGGCACTCGCTGCCGCGGCCCATGACGTCCCACGTGTGGGCACCCTCGATCTCGTCGCAGACACGCACGCAGCGGGTGCAGAGGATGCAGCGGTCGTGATCGAGCCGGAACATCTCGTGCGAGCTGTCGACCTGGTAGCTCGCCTGCCGATAGGGCACGCGGACATGGTCGACTCCGCACTTCTGCGCCAGGTGCTGCAGCTCGCAGTGGCCGTTGGACACGCAAACCGAGCAGACATGGTTGCGCTCGGCGAAGAGCAGCTCGACGATGGTGCGGCGATAGCGCTGGAGCTTCTCGGTGTTGGTCTGGATCTGCATCCCTTCGGTCACGCGCGTCGAGCAGGCGGCCAACAGGCGTCCCTGACCGGCCAGCTCGACGAGACAGAGACGACAGGCGCCCCACACCGAGAGACCTTCGAGATAACAGAGGCTCGGGATCGGGATTAAATTCTCGCGACAGACCTCGATGATGGTCTCGTCTCCGCGGGCGGAGAGATCCCGGCCGTCGATATTGAGCGTGACGACGCGGACATTCGGTTGCTTGGCGGGTGGGGGCATATCGGCTCCGTCAACCTCGTTCGTGCATTTTGAACCGCAAAGGCGTGCAGGGTGCAACGCAGCGTCCGTCGCGGTCGATGTTCGCTTCCGGTGGTATCTTGTGGTGTCGAGCCCGGCCGCTCGACACCCTGTGTTCCTTGTCGCGCTTTGCGCCTTCGTGATCGCTAAAGCCTTCTCCGCGCTGAACCGCGTCCAGAGCGGAATGCGTTATTGTTGTGTTGCATTTGGCTTTTGGAGATGTCATCGACCTCGGTGCGACGCAGTTAAGAATTGCATATCCTTTAATACCTTAAACCGCGGCAGCTCCGACAGTCGTCGGAGCCGGCGCCCGCCATGCCACTCCAGCACATCATGCATACCGCACCGGGCGCGGTTTAAGCGTCGCCGAGCTTCGCTTCATACTCGTCGCGGAAATAACGCATCGTACTCAACACTGGATTCGGCGCCGTCTGCCCCAGTCCGCAGAGACTGGTTGCCTGCACGACTTCGCAGAGCTCTTCCAAAAGGGTTAGCTCCGCGCGCGTAGCCTGCGACTTGGCCAGCCGGTCGAGGATGCTGTGCATTTGCTGCGTGCCGGTGCGGCACGGGACGCACTTCCCGCACGACTCGGTCATGCAGAACTCCATGAAATAGCGCGCGACATCGACCATGCTCGAGGTCTCGTCCATCACGATCATGCCGCCCGAGCCCATCATGGTCCCGAGGGTCCTGAGGCTGTCGTAGTCTACGGCGATGTCGAGGTGCTGCGCCGGGATACAACCGCCCGAGGGGCCGCCGGTCTGCACCGCCTTGAAGGCCTTCCCGCCCGGGATGCCGCCGCCGATGACCTCGATGATGTCGCGCAGCGAGGTGCCCATCGGAACCTCGATCAGGCCGGTGTTGGTGATGGTCCCGGCGAGCGCGAAGACCTTAGTCCCTTTTGATCGCTCGGTGCCGATCGAGGCGAACCAGTCGCCCCCTTCGCGCACGATCGGGGCGATGTTGGCGAAGGTCTCGACGTTGTTGATGAGCGTGGGGTAGCCCCAGAGTCCCGACTCTGCGGGGTAGGGGGGACGTGGGCGGGGTTGGCCACGCAGCCCTTCGATGGAGGCCATAAGCGCCGTTTCTTCGCCGCAGACGAAGGCCCCGGCGCCGAGGCGGATTTCGACCTCCAGGCTGAACTGGGTATCGCCGATCTTGTTGCCCAAGAATCCCGATCGCTTGGCTTTGCGAATGGCGGTCTGGAGTCGCTCGACCGCGAGCGGGTATTCCGCACGGACATAGACGTAGGCCTTATTCGCCCCGATTGCGTAGGCGGCGATGGCCATGCCCTCGAGGACACGATGCGGGTCCGACTCCAGGATCGCCCGATCCATGAAGGCGCCAGGGTCACCTTCGTCCGCGTTGCAGATGACGTATTTCTGGGTCGCGGGCATCTTGGCGACGGTCGACCATTTCAGTCCAGTCGGGTAACCGCCGCCGCCACGTCCACGCAGACCGCTGTCGGTCACTTCGCGCAGCACATCGGCCGGGGTCATCTCGCTCAAGGCCCGGATCAGGGCGGAGTAGCCGCCCACGGCGACATAGCCTTTGAAGCTGTCGGGATCGATGATGCCGGCATTCTCCAGCACGATCTTCTGCTGGCGCGCGAAGAAGGGCTGATCCGTCGGGCAGAGCAGGCGTTCCACGGGCGGCCCGTCGAGGCTAGCGATGATGTCGGCGGCGTCATCCGCGGTCACGTCGCGATAGATCGTCGACTCTTCGAGCGAGCCGTCCCGGTCGGCGATCGATACCAAGGGGCCGGCAGAGCAGAGTCCCATGCACCCGACCCCTTTGATCTTGCATGAGGGTTTGCTCTCCCCGAGACCGGCGACGAGTGCATCCATGACGGGGGCCGAGCCGGATGACTGGCAACTGGCGGCCATGCAGACGCGGACCTCGCGCTCGACGTTCGCGTCGACAGCACGGTATTGCTCGGCCAGATCGGCCAGATCGTCGAGATTCATCAGCTCAGCTCCTCGAGCTTGGCAATGAGTGATTCGCTGTCGAGCTTGCCGAGGACGTCGCCGTCGATCACGATCGCCGGGGCCAGGCCGCAGGCGCCGACACAGCGTGCCGTCAACAGGGACAAACGGTCATCTTCGGTGGTTTCGCCCGGATTGATGCCGTAGCGCTCCTGCAGACGCTCGACGAGAGCACCGGCCCCTTTGATATAGCAGGCGGTGCCGGTGCAGACGACGCACGCATGGCGTCCTTTCGGCTTGAGCGTGAATAGGTGGTAAAAGGTCGCGACACCGTAGACCTTGCTCAGCGGCAGGTCGAGCGATGCGGCAACGAAACGCAAAGAGCCCTCGTCGAGGAACCCGAAGGCGTCCTGCACGCTGTGCAGGGTCTCGATCAAGGCGTGGTCGGCATAGCCGTTGCGGCGCATGGTTGCGTTGACGAGCTTCCAACGCTTGTCGTCACTGGGCAGTGGCGGCTTGGCTTGCTGCAGACTCATCTCCCCTCCGATTCAATGGGTCATGGTTGCCGAGCGATCGCGTCGCCGACGGCGATGCGACCGAACGATGCCACAAGTCGACGGCAAATGGATAGCACGACGATGTTCTTCTTTAACGCGCACTTTCGGTGCGCTCGGTGTCGCCGCGCTTTCTTTCGGTGCTGCACCGCTCCCGGCTATACTCGCAACACGACCAGATGGCCGCCAACGAGATCGATCCCATGGACAACGTGCCAGACACCCGAAAGCGACCACGCGGAATCTATTTGCTGCCCAATCTTTTTACCACGGCGGCGCTGTTCGCCGGGTTTTACGCGGTCCTCGCCGCAACCCAGGGACGCTTCGAGGCGGCTGCGCTCGCCATCTTCGCTGCCCAGTTGCTCGACGGGATCGACGGGCGCGTGGCTCGCATTACTCAGACGCAAAGCGATTTCGGTGCCGAGTACGACAGCCTTTCGGACATGGTGGCCTTCGGGGTGGCCCCTGCGCTGGTCGCCTATCATTGGGCCTTGGGCGGACTCGGTAAGGTCGGCTGGCTTGCCGCCTTCGTCTTCACTGCCGCAGCGGCCTTGCGCCTGGCACGGTTCAACACGCAGGTGCGGATCGCCGACAAGCGTTATTTCCAAGGTCTCGCCAGTCCGGCTGCCGCGGCCATCATCGCGAGCGGGGTCTGGCTTAGCGCGGATACGGGGGTCGCCGGGGCTGATGTCGCCTGGCTCGCGGCCATCCTCACTGCGAGCGCCGGTCTGCTGATGGTCAGTAATTTTCGGTACATCAGCTTCAAACAGCTCAACGTCCAGGGCCGGGTCCCCTTTCTTTTGGCCGTCGCAGTGATGCTTGGCTTTGCCGTCGTCTTTGTCAATCCGCCGCTGATGCTTTTCCTGATGGCGACGACCTATGCGGTTTCCGGGCCGGTGTGGACCCTGATGCGACTGCGCAAAAGTCGAGCGCGCCACCGGCGCGAGCGGCTTTGAGCTCGGTCGTAGACGTCTGATCCGTATTTGTTTGCGACCGAAGGTTGGAGTCAAACCGTCAAAGCCCGGTGCTGTGATTTGCTCGGGTCAGGAAACTGTTACGATGCACTCCGTGCAGAGACCAAGCGAGCGGCTTGGATTTTCACGGACCGACCTTGAGCGGATGGATCCGGTTGGCTTCCGACACCCTCGACGACGCTGTGTCGGGCAACACCAGATCGATCTCCGGAGGGCCGATATGAACGAGACATCCAAGAAGAAGCCGGGCCTGCTGCGCCGTCTCGGATCGGCGTTGTCGAAACGGCTGGTCCCGCGCGTTCCGGACGAGGTCTCGTGCTGCGAGTTCGATTGTCGGCGGGCGGAATGCGTCGGTGGCGATTGGGAGCGCTGTACATTACGTCTGGACTACGCCGAGCGACTCCGCGAGCAGCGCATAGAAGACGAAGATCAAAGAAAGGTTCAAAAATAGGTAAAACAACTAGACGAGAGAATACCTTTCCCACGGTTGTCGTTGTCGACAACGACAACGACAACGACAACGACAACGATTAGATTCGGTGCTCAACTTATTTCTGACAGGTTACCAAGAGAAGGCCTAAGCGATGTCATCGGGTCCGCGCGAGATCGTCACCCCTTTTCGGCCCATCCCGCTGGACGTTCCGGCGGGTCTGACGCCGAACGAGTTCTTCAACAGCGCCGAGAACCTTCGGGATCTGGTGCAGAACAACGGTCTGCTGCGCAACCAAGAGGATCTGCTGCTCTACCGAAAGGCGCTGGGGCATTCCACCGAGCTGGATTGCTCCATTATCTACGACACCTCCAAACGAATCCTCAACCCGCTCGGTCGTCCGGTGCGCCGCACCCAGGTCTCGCCGTCGGTGAAGCGCGTCTGGAACCGGATGAATCGAATCATCATCGAGGAGATGCTGCGACGCTATCCGGACCCGGGCGAGGCGCTGGTGATGGCCGGCGAGGCGAGCCTGGATGCCACCTGGCCTCTGACCTCGCCGGGCGTGCCGAGCATCCGCATGTTGCACAACCACTTCATCGTCTTCCCGATGGATCAGCTGCGTGCAGCCTCGCTGGCCGACCCGAGTCATCCCAACCTCACCGATGGAGGTCAGCACAGTCTCTTTCAGGCGCACATGCGGGATGTCTATCGCCGCTTCTTCGATGAGGCGCTTGACCTGCGCATCCTGCGAACGGTGCATACGGACGAGTCGCGCCTCGCGCTCACCGGCTACCCGGAGGGCTTGCCCTGCTGGGAGATCCAAGGTGGGGTCGCGGCCCTCGGTGACATCGCCTTTTGGGCGGAGTACGACGAGATCCTGCGCGGTTTTCTCGACTTCTATCGCACCTTCTTCTCGCAGGTGTCGAGCCGCAACGCGGAGATCTTGCGGGACGTCTTCTTTCCGAATCAGATCGAATCGGTCCTGCTCTTCGACAACGCCTTCATGCAAAGCGCCAAACGGGTTCGCGAGCGCTGTCTCGGCGACCCGGCCTACGCCAGCTCGATCCGTTGGGAGCCGGCCTTCAAGCAGCTCATCTTTCGGCATGACTCCGGCCGCTTGATGCTGACCATCAGTCAGAACTCGATCGGCAACGCCATCACCGAGCTGCTCGGGGTCGTGGTCAAGCGTGTTCCCGACCGTGACGCCTACCAGGCGTTCGAGCCGGCGCTCATCGAGCGTCTGCTCGAGATTCGGCGTCTGCTCGTCGCCGCCGACCTCGGCGACGGGATCGCGACCCCGCAGTGGGGCGCGGACTGAACCTCGCTCCCGTAAGCCGAGCACCGCACGGGTGGCCTCGTGCAGCACCGCAGATGCGTCGAGACCGTTCGTTGTCGTTGTCGTTGTCGTGATCGTGATCGTGGTCGTACCGATGGTCGACAACGACAACGACAACGACAACGACTAAGACAACGAAGATGATCTCGGAGGTTCTCGAGATCTCTGCACTGCCCCGAGATTTCATCGCATCTTCACGGTTCGTCAATATCCCGGCAATCGCGTTCGGAGATAATCTCCCGATGTTGATGGCTCGAGGCCGGGAATACGATGACCGACATCAAGCGCATGAATCCGTTGAAGTATCGGAGCATTTTCATCTCCGATATCCATTTGGGCTTTCGAGGGTGCCAAGCCTCTCTCGTGCTCGATTTCCTGCAATCGACCGAGTGCAAGCAGTTGTACCTGGTCGGCGACATCGTCGACATCTGGGCGATGAAGAACGGTGTTTATTGGCCGGAGGCCCACAATCAGGTGGTCCGCGAGGTGCTCGATAAGGCCAAGTGTGGGACCGAGGTTATCTATACGCCCGGCAATCACGACGAGCTGTTTCGCACGCATCTCGGCGCCGATTTCGGCAATGTGGCCGTGCGCGAAGAGGTGATCCACACCACGGCCGACGGTCGTCGCTTCCTGGTGATGCACGGGGATGCGTTCGATGCGGTGGTTCAGAATGGTCGATGGCTTGCTATGATCGGCGCGCGAGCTTACGACGGGTTATTGATGCTCAATGGACTGGTCAGCCGGATTCGCCGGGCGCTTGGCCTGGATTATTGGTCGCTGGCCGGGTATCTGAAGCACAAGGTCAAGAATGCCGTGAGCTATATCGGCAACTTCGAGGCGGCGGTCGCGACCGAGGCAGAGCGCCGTCAGGTCGACGGTATGATCTGCGGACATATCCATCACGCGGAGATGCGGGAGATCGCCGGGGTCGCCTACTGCAACTGCGGCGACTGGGTGGAGAGCTGCACCGCCCTCGTGGAGCATCACGACGGTCGGCTCGAGCTGCTGCGCTGGACCGATGCCTATCCCCAATCGGCGAGTATCGGGCAGGATCGCTTGGCCTTGGCGCGGGCCGGTTAACGGATCGTCGAGCGGGGCAGTCGGCAGTTCATTCGGCCGGCGGCTTCGGCTCAACTGCGCAGTTTCCTGCGCGAAATCGATCGCCGATAGCGACTCCAATCAAACGCCGGCCCCGGATCCGTCTTGCGACCGGGGGCGATCTCTGCGTGTCCCGCGATCCGTTCCTCGGTGATGTCGGGGTAGCGGTCGAGAATTTGTCCTGTGCACTTGGCAAGGCGCGCGTACTGCACCTCGGTGAACGGGATGTCGTCGGTCCCCTCCAGCTCGATCCCGATCGAAAAATCGTTGCAGCGCTCTCGTCCCGCGAACCGCGAGACGCCCGCGTGCCAGGCGCGCTGCTCAAAAGGGACATACTGCAGGAGCCGACCGTTACGCCGGATCAAGAGATGTGCGGAGACGCGTAGACCTGCGATTTCGCGAAAGTAGGGGTGTGCTGCGGGATCGAGACGATCGAGAAAGAGATCGTCGATCCAATCGCCTGAAAAGTCGCCTGGCGGCAAGCTGATATTGTGGATCACCAACAGATCGATGTCCGTGCCCGGCGGGCGGGCGTCCCGGCTCGGCGAGGGCCGACGCTCCGCGCCCGCAAGCCACCCCTCAGCGTCGATGTCCGCGTCGACACGACCCTCGTCGCCAACCTGCACTTCGGCTCCCGCTCGGGCATCGGTGTCCGGATCGCTGCGCGCGCAGGTCTCGCGCCTTGTCTGTGGCTCGATGTCGCCCGGGTGGGGGTCGACTGCTGTAGCGGTCTCGGGATTCATGACGCGCATCGCAAGCGGGCAGCGGTGATGAGCCGGCTGTGAGTGCGCCGATGCAAGGTGACACCGATCCCTGCATTGCTTACCATCATCGCAATAGATTCCATCGGTTCCTCGAGGTTTGCCGGCCGCCCCGTGCCTCGGATCATGATGGTGACATGACCGGCAATCGGCGTCGAGATTCACTTGATCAAGTCCCCGCGAGTCCACCCAGCATCCGGTCCCGGCGGCGATGCTTTGATCATGCGCGGGCGCTTCATGGCCGACAGCGCGCGTCTGCTTGGCGAGCGCCTGCCGTCGCTCTGGGGCGCTTTGTTCGGGAAGCTCGACGACGCTCTGCACGATCTCGCGGACAAGTCGACCAACGATGTGAGCTATCGGGTCTTTTTCGATGCACGCGAGATTCTCTTCAAACAACGCCAACGTCTTCAGATCGATTTTTTGCGGCGCGTCGAACAAGGGGCAGGCGATCGCGTCGGTCGGGATCGCGAGCCGGAGCAGGTCCATGGCAGGGGCAGGGAGTCGGGTTTCGTTGATCTGGCCTTGGTCGCGGAGTCCGATCTAGAGGAGATACTGGCTACCGAAAACCTGGTCTCGAAGGCGGAATCACGCTATCGCAGCGATTTGATGGAGCTGGATCGGCGTTTTGCCGCCGTGATGGGCTGGGGTGAGATCGGTCTCGAGGAGAATCCGTTCGGTCCGTCCGCCTTGTGCCATGCGTTTCGCGATGCCCTGACCGCACTTCCTCCGCTTGAGCCGTCCGTCAAGCTCGTCGTCTACAAGCTCTTCGATCGGCATGTCATGGATCAGTTGGGCGATTTCTACCGTAGTTGCCTGAGACAGCTCGGGCCCGCTTCATCCGAGATCGCCATCCCTGCTGCAAGGCCGCACGCCGCCTCGCCGCTCGCGTCGTCTTCCCGCACGCAGCGCAAACCGGAGATGCCGGTCCAGCCCGCGGACAGCCTCTCGATTCCGTTCGATGCGTTGCGGAGCTTGCTTGCACGCCAACGACCAAGCGGCACCCCGCGCACCGATAGCGCTCCGGTGAAGGTCGGGACGGCCGAGCTTCTGGGCTTGTTGGACAATCTTGATGTCGCTCCGGACCCGGCGATCGGCTATCCGGCGTCGGAGGCGCTTCTGCGTGCCCGACTGTCTGCGGCGCTTTGCGTCGAGGATCGTCCGAGACGTGCCTTGGCGGAGCGCGACGAGGATACGCTCGATCTGGTTTTTCTCTTCTTCGAGCATCTGTTGGCCGGCGGTGCGATTCCCGACGCCATCAAGGTCCTGATCGCAAGGATGCAGATCCCGGTCGTGAAGATGGCGCTGTTGGACAAGGATTTTTTCTCCGACGATACACATCCTGCACGAGTGTTGATCAACAATATCGGCCGGGCCGCGATCGGTTGGAGCGATGCCGACGGACGCGGTGCCGACAGTCTCTACGGCATGATCGAGCGAGTGATCGAGCGACTGTTGCTGGATTTCGACGGGGATCCCAAACTGTTCGCCCGAATGGATCGGTATTTCAGGGCCTTCCTTGCACGAGAGGATGCCCGAGCCGTTGCCGTAGCCGGGGATCCTCCCGCCGTGCCGCACGGCGGGCTGTCGTCTGGCCTTGCCGGCCCGGCCATGGTGATCTTCGACGCCGATCGACCCGGCGCGCCTGCCGATCTCGCACGCGAGATGGTCGAGGCTACACTCGCCGATCGCCTGGCGCCCTATGCGCGGATCCCGAGCACGGTCGAGGTCCTGCTGCGCGAGGGCTGGTCGCTGGTTTTGCTTGAGATCCATCGCTCCCGGGGCTCGGGCAGCCCGGATTGGCAAGCCGCGCTCGAGTTGATCGATCGACTGCTCTGGAGCGTGAGCGCGAAAGGTACCGCCGAGGAGCGTCGCCAGTTGCTCAATCGGATCCCGCGCCTACTTGAGACCTTGCGGCGGCGGCTCTCCGAGGTCGGCTGCGATCCGCGTCTGACGGCACGGTGGCTGGGGGAGCTACAGACCCTGCATCTGGATGTGCTTCAAGGCTCGGCGCGCTGCGCCGTGCTCGGCGGCTCCGCTGTCGAGGCCGGCCGCTCGGTCCCGGCTCCGATCCCGGTTCCGTGCGGATGCGCGATCGGCGATTGGATCGATTGGGCTCGCGAGGACGTCGGGCGCGTCCGTCTCAAGCTGGTCGCGTGGAGCCCCGCGCGCGAGGAGTTGTTGTTCTTCGACCGACATGGGCGGTCTCCGACGCGTTTTTCCGCTCGGGGTCTCGCCGAGGCGATCGCGGCCGGACGGGTCAGGATTCTGGGCAACGGTGAGATGCCGCTGACGGATCGGGCCTTGCGCGCGATGTTGACAAGTCTACATAAGGCGCCCTCCGATGGCTGAATCGTATCAAGAGATGAATCCCTCGCGCGGTGCGGCTCGGCCGGTGCAGCTTCCGGCCCCGCGTCTGATCGAGGCCCAGGTCCGAGCTGCGCTCGAGGAAGATGTCGGTACGGGCGATCTTACGGCTGCCTTGCTGCCGCGCGATCGACGCGCCCGAGCGGAGTTGATCACGCGCGAGCCTGCAGTCATCTGCGGATGTGTCTGGTTCGAGACGGTGTTTCGAGTGCTTGATCCCGAAGTTGCGGTCCTTTGGGAGATTGCCGACGGCGGTCGCGTTAGCCCCGGGCAGCGTCTGGCGCTGATCGAGGGCCCGTCGGCCGCTCTGTTGACCGGCGAGCGCACGGCCATGAATTATCTTCAGACCCTCTCCGGGACGGCGACCCGCGCGGCTGAATTTGCCGCCGCGGTCGCCGGTCTGCCCGTTGCGGTGTTGGATACCCGCAAGACGCTGCCCGGTCTGCGCGTCCAACAGAAATACGCGGTCCGCTGCGGGGGCTGTCACAACCACCGCATGGGTCTGTTCGACGCGATCCTGATCAAGGAGAATCACATCCTCGCCGCGGGCTCGATCCCGTCCGCACTCGCCGCCGCTGCGGCCGTCGCGGCCGATGCCGGCGTGGAGATTCAGATCGAGGTCGAGAGTCTCGACGAGCTGCAGACGGCCTTGGACGGAGGAGCCGAGTCGATCCTGCTCGATAACTTCGCGCTCGGGGATTTGCGTCTGGCGGTCGCCATGAGCGCGGGGCGTGCCCGACTTGAGGCGTCGGGCGGCATCACGCTTGCGACCATTCGGGCCATCGCGGAAACCGGTGTCGACCGCATCTCGGTCGGCGCGCTGACGAAGGACGTGACCGCGGTCGATCTCTCGATGCGGTTCGTCGGCTAAACCGCGTCCGGAGCGACATTCGTTATGATCACTTGCGTTTGGCTTCGATCTCGGCGAGACGCGGTTTAGAATTTAAAATCCAATATTTTTTAATATCTTAAACCGCGCCGGCTCCGGCGGTCGTCAAGTCGGCCGGAGCCGATCCCATCCAACAACGTCGCATAGAGCACCGGGCGCGGTTTAACCGAGCTCGCGCGTGCGCCTTTGCCCTAGTTGGTGCTCGAGCGCGCGGAGTCGTTCGCGCAGCTCTTCCAGCTCGTCGAGCAGATCGAGCGCGAGTGCGGTGCCGGCGAGGTTGAGGTCGAGGTCGCGCTGCAGGCGCACGGCTCGGCGCGCTCGACGCACTTCAAAGCCGTCGAATCGCCAGTCGTCGGGGGCTTGGCCCTTGGGCCGCAGGAGCCCCTCGGTGACCATCAGCCTCACCACGCGGCCGCTGGAGCCGCACAGCTGGGTCAGCTCGGTGAGTGTGACCGTCAGCCCCTCGTCGAGCACGATCCCTTCAATGCGTGTCTCGGTCTGCGTCATGGGTCAGACTCCCATCTCGGCCCTTGGATTGAAGTTTAGACGCTCGGCCATCTCGCGATAGGCCGCCTTGGCGGTATCCGTGGTTGCGGGGGGGGTGACGATCTCAAGCATCACCAGCTCGTCCCCGGCCGGCTCGCCGGGCAGCCCCCGACCCTTCAAGCGCAGGCGCTGCCCGGACTGAGATCCCGGAGGGACCTTAAGGTTCACTGTTCCGCCGAGTGTCGGGACCGAGACGGACGCGCCGAGTGCGGCCTCCCAGGGCGCGATGGGCAGTCGCAGGTGGATGTCTTTGCCGTCCGTGGTGAAGTATCGGTGCGGATTGATCTCGATCTCCAGATAGAGATCGCCGGCATGACCGCCGTTGACCCCGGGGGCTCCTTGGCCGGCCAAACGGATCTGGCGACCCTGTGTGACGCCGGGCGGGATACGCACGTTCAGGGTGCGGGTGCGCGAGGTGACGCGCCCGTCCGGGCCGACCTCGGGGATGTCGAGGCGCAGCTGCCGCGTCGCGCCACGATGGGCATCCTCCAGGTCGATCGCGATGCGCGCGGTCTGATCCTGACCGCGGCGCCGTCGTTGGCCCTGGGCTCCTTGATGAAACTCGCGCCCGAAGATGCTGGAAAAAAAGTCGCTGAACTCGGCTGCATCGTCGGCGCCGAAATGGAAGTCGTGTTGAACGCCGCCGGGCGGCGGGCGGAAATCCTGGCCGGCGTGCCAGCTGCTGCCGAGCGCATCGTAGGCGGCCCGCTTTTCCGGGTCGTGCAGGACCTCGTTGGCCTCGTTGATCTCTTTGAACCTGGCCTCGGCGTCGGGCTCTTTGCTGACGTCCGGGTGGAATTTGCGCGCGAGCTTTCGATAGGCCCGCTTGATCTCGGGTTGGGTAGCGTCTCGCGCCACGCCCAACGATTTATAATAGTCCTTGTATTCCATCGCAGCGCCTCGAAGGTTTGGCCGACACGGACTCGTGAACCTCGTGTTGTGGGGGGAGGTATGGGCTGGCGACGGTCATTGCACGGGTCGCGGTCAAGTGAAGGGGCTCAATCAAGGCGCTCCGGCGGCTGCCCGTCTATGGTCGTGCGAGCGATTTGCATGCCTGCGAATGCAATCTCGGCGGCGTCATCGAGCGCGACGGCGGCCGGTTCGTCTTGCTCATCGGGTGCGTGCGCCTGAACGGTTCGGCCGAGTGCCCAGGTGCGCAGCGCTTGAAGCTGGCCGTGCATGACGACGGACAAGGGTTGGGTGTCGGCGATCTCGCGCAAGAGGCTGCTCGTGGTCAGACCATCCCCGGCGGTTTCGTCGGTATAGAGTGCGGAGACGACGGCCTGCTCGATGCCTGCGCCGGTAAAGCCGTCGCTCGCGTCGGCGAGGCGAGCGAGATCGAAGCGTTCGGGATCGAGACTGCGCTTGCGTAGATGGATCGCGAAGATCTCGCGTCGCACGGGCGCGCCGGGTAGATCCACGAAGAAGAGCTCGTCGATCCGCCCTTTGCGGATGAGCTCGGGCGGGAGTCGGGAGATGTCGTTCGCGGTCGCCGCGAGGAAGACGCGTGTGTTGCGCTCGGCCATCCACGTCAGCAGGGTGCCGAGGATGCGCCGGCCGACCCCGTCGTCCTCCGCACCGGTTGCGACGCCTTTTTCGATCTCGTCGATCCACAAGACGCAGGGCGACATGACATCGGCCGTCGCCAATGCCTTGCGGAGGTTCTTCTCGGTTTCGCCGATATATTTATCGTAGAGCGCACCGAACTCCAGGCGCAGCAGCGGCACGCCGAAACGGCCGGCAACGGCCTTCGCGGCCAGACTCTTGCCGCCGCCCTGAACGCCCAGGAGCAAGACGCCACGCGGGTGGTCCCGGGTGCGGCCGGGATCCAGGAAGGCATCGCGGCGGCGATCGATCCAGGCCTTGAGGTTGCCCAGACCGGCGACCTCGGCGAAGGAGCGGGTGTCGTACTCGAAGCTGATGGCCCCCTCGGGGCTGAGCAGATCGTATTTGGCGCGTTTGACCGCCTCTACGTCCTCCCGGGTGATGGCGCCGTCGTGACGAATGGCGTTGCGGATCAGGCGGCGCGCGTCGGACTCGGTGACCCCGAGCAGGTTGCGGGCGAGTTGATCCACCGCGTCGCGACCGGTCCTGAAGCTGCGCCCGCCGGAGGAATCCTGCCAGCGCTTCGCCTCTTCGCGAATCAGGCCCATGATGCGCTGGCGGTCCGGTAGGCGCAGGCCGAACCGCACGCTCAGATGGTGCAACTCGGGCGGAACCTCGAGCGCATGACTGACCAGGACCAGGGTGCGGGGCAGGTCCGCGTAGCCTTGAGCGATCTCCTTTAGAAGGCGCACATGCAGCGGATTGTCGAGATAGGGATGAAAGTCGAGCAGCAGATAGATGCCGCGTTGCTGTGTGGAGCGGATATTGCGAAGCGCCTCGGTCGGATCGGCCAGGCGACCTTGCGGCTCGGTATCGAGCTCGATGCGTCTTAGCCCTTCGGTAACCGACCAGCGAAAGGCCGGCTCGGCGAGACGCACGGCAAGCCCGGCGAACAGATCGACGACGCGCGGCTCCTCGATCGACTCGATGAGCACGATCGGGGTGTCCGACCGCAATAGAATCTCCAGGTCGTGCAGGTCCGGCATCATCGCGTGAATGGCCTCCTCGGGATCCGTGGGGCGTCGAGTTGTCGGTTTCCGGCGGGCTCGGGACAGTAATCTCCGGGCCCGGCTCCGAGCGCCGCCGACGGCAGCTTATACAGGAACCGATGCGGGTCACAAGATCCCGAGTCGACATCCCGAGTCGACAGATTCCGAATCGTCCGACACAGGTCCGATCCGTCGCGAGATCGCCCCGCCTTCGATCCGGGGGCATCGCTCCCGCGCGGATCGCCTACAATAGCCTTCCGAAGGCCAGGTTCCCTCCTTACCAGACGGCCGCGCGACTCAGAGACCACCCATGACCGCAAAAGACCACTTGATTATTTTCGACACGACCCTGCGCGATGGCGAGCAGAGTCCGGGCGCATCCATGACCCGCGACGAGAAGGTCCGCATCGCGAAGGCGTTGGAACGGATGCGTGTCGATGTGATCGAGGCGGGCTTCCCGATCGCGAGTCCGGGCGATTTCGAGGCGGTCAAGGCGGTGGCCGAGACGGTCAAGGAGAGCCGTGTCTGCGGACTGGCGCGTGCGCTGGACAAGGACATCGACCGCGCCGGCGAGGCATTGGCGGGGGCGGTCGCCGGGCGGATCCATACCTTCATCGCCACCTCTCCCATCCATATGCAGCGCAAGCTGAACATGACCCCGGATCAGGTACTCGCACAAGCGGTGCATGCCGTCGCGCGGGCGCGGCGTTACACCGACGATGTGGAGTTCTCGCCCGAGGACGCCGGACGCTCCGAGATCGACTTCCTCTGTCGGGTGCTCGAGGCGGTCATCGATGCCGGTGCCGGAACCGTCAATATCCCGGATACCGTGGGCTACAACATCCCCGATCAGTTCGGCAGCCTGATCCGGACCTTGCGCGAGCGGATCCCGAACGCCGACAAGGCGATCTTCTCGGTGCATTGTCACAACGACCTGGGGCTTGCGGTCGCCAACTCGCTTGCCGCCGTGCGCAACGGTGCCCGCCAGGTGGAATGCACCATCAACGGTCTCGGCGAGCGCGCCGGCAATGCCGCGCTCGAAGAGATCGTGATGACGGTGCGCACCCGTCAGGATCTGTTCGACTGTCAAACCCGACTCGATGCGACCCAGATCATGAACTGCTCGCGCTTGGTCTCGGGCATCACGGGCTTTGCGGTGCAGCCGAACAAGGCGGTGGTCGGCGCCAACGCCTTCGCGCACGAGTCCGGTATCCATCAGGACGGGGTGCTCAAGCATCGCGAGACCTACGAGATCATGCGCGCCGAGGACGTCGGCTGGAACGCCAATCGGATGGTGATGGGCAAGCATTCGGGTCGCAACGCCTTTCGCACGCGGCTGCAGGAGCTCGGCATCGCCATGGGCTCCGAGGAGGAGCTCAATGCGGCCTTCTCGCGCTTCAAGGATCTGGCCGACAAGAAACACGAGATCTTCGACGAAGACCTGCAGGCGCTGGTGACGGATGCGACCCTGGATGCGGCCAACGAGCGGGTCAAGCTGGTCTCGCTGCGGGTCTGCTCGGAGACCGGCGAGACCCCGTGTGCGAACCTGGTGCTGTCGTTTGACGGAGAGGAGCTGACCGGGACCGCCAGCGGCGGCGGACCCGTGGACGCGACCTTCAAGGCGATCGAGTCGATTGTCGACAGCGGAACTCTACTCAAGCTCTACTCCGTCAACGCCATCACCAGCGGCACGGATGCCCAAGGCGAGGTGACGGTCCGGCTGGAGCGCGGCGGGCGCATCGTCAACGGGCAGGGCGCGGATACCGACATCGTGATCGCCTCGGCCAAGGCCTACATCAACGCCTGCAACAAGATCCTCCAGCCTGCCCAGCGCGCCCATCCGCAGACCGGCGACGTCTGAGCCGCATCGCGATGGACGAGCGCCGGCGCCTGGGCTATTTGAGTGCGATGGGGGTCGATGTCTGGATGCCACGCCATGTCTGGGCGGGTGCGGTCGTGAGCCCCGAAGCGACGCTCCTCGTCGCGCCCGCCTTGGACGCGCCGGGGCAAGCCGCCCCGAGCTTCGATACCCCGTCCGCGCAATCCGCGCATCAAACCCAGCCGTTTCGTGCCGCGGCTCCCGAGGTCGAGCCGAACCCGGTTGCGCCGGGACCCGTCGAGTCCGGAGCGGTCGAGCCGGATCTGCTCGAGCCCGATCTGCCCGATGGCCCGTCGTCGCCCGCTCCGGCGAGGATGGATTGGGAAGCGCTCGAGACGGCGGTGTCCGGCTGCCGTGCCTGCGGACTCTGTGAGACCCGCACCAATACCGTTTTCGGCGTCGGCAATCGAAGCGCGGATCTCCTGATCATCGGCGAGGCCCCGGGCGCGGACGAGGATCGCGCCGGCGAGCCCTTCGTCGGGCGGGCGGGCCAGTTGCTCGACCGTATGCTCGCGGGAATCGGGCTGGCGCGCGAGCAGGTCTACATCGCCAACGTGCTCAAGTGCCGCCCGCCCGGGAATCGCGATCCACGCCCCGAGGAGGCCAAGCAGTGCGAGGCTTATCTCATGCGGCAGATCGAGCTGCTCGGCCCGCGCGCGATCCTCTGCGTCGGGCGCGTTGCGGCCCAGCATGTCCTGCAGACGGACGCGCCGCTGGGGAGTTTAAGGGGGCGTTGGCTCAAGTTTCGGACCGGGGCGATTCCGCTGCGTGTCACTTATCATCCAGCCTATCTCCTGCGCTCACCCGAGCAGAAGGCGAAAGCCTGGGAGGATTTGGTCGAGGTTGTGCGGCGTTTGCGTGCGGGATGAGGTGCTGCAATCGGAAGAGGCAATGACAAAAATCAATCCGATTGGCATTATTTATTTCCTATTTAATCATTTGTTAATATACTTCTTTGTGTGGATGTCGATGAGGCATCCACGCTTGCTGCCAACAACATAAATCGATATGGAGAATAGAATGAACAAGCTTGCTACCGCTGCTGCCGTCGCCGCCCTCCTCGGTGCTTCCGCTTCCGCGTCCGCTTGGTGGGGCCCGGGTTACGGCGGTTACGGCCCCGGCTACGGCTCCGGTCTCGGTGATGCCTTCGGCGATATGTTCGGCGACGGCTACGGTGACTTCAACTTCGGCATGAGCGGCGGCGGTCGCGGCTACGGTCGCGGTCTGGGTCGCGGCTACGGGCGCGGCTACGGCTACAACAACCCCTACTACGGCTACGGCGCTCCGTACTACGGCGGTGGTTACCCTTACGCTTACCCCTATGCAGTACCGGTCGCCCCGATGGCGCCAGTTGCTCCCGCTCAGCCTGAAGCCAAGTAAGACCCCTCCGATGGTTTGGCGCACCGCGTGTGTGCCGATACGAAAAGGCCGGGCAATCGCCCGGCCTTTTCAGTTTTCCGCAACCTTCTTAGTCCGGCGACTCATATGAACGCACCGGTTTCGAGGGTCAAGCGACCATCAGGATGCCGGCAAAGGCCAGCGCGAGTCCGATCAAGGTCGCGACCAGTACATCGCTGGGGTAATGCAGGCCAAGGACAATCCTTGAGCTGGCGACCAGCATGGTGAAGGGCACGAGTATCCAGGCGAGCCCGGGAACATAGTAGATGGCAACGCTCGAAAAGCTTACGGCATGCAGCGTATGGCCGGAGGGAAAGCTGTAGCGGTCGAGCGGCGGGACCACGGCGATGATCTCGGCGGCGTAGTGGCAGGGTCGTTCGCGCCGCGTGTAGACCTTGAGGGACTTGTAGAGTACAAGCGCGACGCCCCCCGTGGCGAGCATGTGCATGCTGGCCTTGAGGCCCAGAAGACCGTGGGTCATCGGCAGGATGGCGATCAAGCTGTACCAGAAGACCCCGTCGCCGAGCCGACTGATGACGGCGAAAGGGCGTTGAATCCAGCGACGCCGGCCGCCTCGGCTCCAGGTGCGGCAGAGCGAGACCTCGATCTCATTCAGATGTTGTAGCCACAGTCGCATGGCAAGCCTCCGTTCCACGTTGTCGGTGGATGACCTGAAAGAGACGGTCCTCGACGCCCCGGATGACGCGGTCCCAACTGATCTCCTCCGCCGCGCAGCGAGCCTTTGCGCCGAGCTGTCTGACAAGCGGCAGATCACATGCCAGCTCGCATCCGGCAGCGATGAACGCCGCATTGTCCTGTAGCGGTAATGTAACCCCGTTCCGCCAAGGATCAATCAGAGATCGAGCCGCGGCATAATCGAAAGCGACGACCGGTAGACCGCTGGCCATCGCCTCGAGCACCACGTTGCCGAAGGTTTCGGTCAGGCTCGGGAAGAGGAAAAGGTCACCCGAGGCGTAATATTTCGAGAGCTCGACACCGATTTTGGACCCCGGACAGATGAAATCGGGGTTTTCGCGGTGGATGTGCTCGCGTGCGGGGCCCTCGCCGACCAGAACGAAACGGGCCTTCGGTCGAGCCGACTGGATCGCTTGAAAGGCGTCCCGCGCGAGATCGAGATTCTTCTCGGGAGCAATTCGCCCGACGTAGAGTACAGCCAAGGTCTCCTCGTCGCAGCCCCAGCTCTGTCTTAATGCCTCGTCGCGCCAAGCGGGCGAGAAGAGGTCGACGTCCACGCCGCGGCCGAAGACGTGGACATCGTGGAATCCCTCGCCCGAGAGCTCGGTTTTCAGCTCGACGGTGGGAACCAGGGTTGCATCCGATCGGTTGTGGAAGTGACGCAGCGTCTCGGCGATCTGATGAGTGAAGAGGCCGAGACCGTAGTGTTGGCTGTATTGCTGAAACTGGGTGTGGAATCCGGTCACCGTCGGAATCCCGCGACGGTGCGCGGCGGAGAGCGCGGCGTGGCCGAGTGGGCCCTGGGTCGCGATGTAAACGAGATCCGGCGCGGCGCGGCCCCAGAGGCGGCGCAGCCGCCAGAAAACCGGAAGTCCGAATCGAAGACCTCGGTAACCGGGGATCGGCAGGCCGGGGACGAGGTGTACGCCGATTCGGCCGAGCGTCGGTTCAGCCGGGTCGCGTTGCTCGCCGTGCTGTCGAGGGCGGATGAGTTGGATCTCATGTCCACGTTCGGCCAAGCCCTCGGCGAGATGCCGCATGGTGTGGGCGACACCGTTGATCTCGGGAGGATAGGTCTCGGTGACGATCGCGATGCGCAGACGCCCGGAAAGCGTATCGGTGTCTCGCGGGATGATGTCAGGCGACATGAGCGACTCCGCCGGTCGGTATGGACTCGGGTCGACCCGGGGGCGGACCTGGAATGATATCCGGGATCCGGACGGGATTCGCGGGGTTCGGGTGTCGCGGAAGGGTGTCCGGGCGCATGCCGAGTGCTTCGACGATCGCGCCGCGTGTGCGCTCGGCGAGCAGGCGCCGGGTGTTGTTGTCTTCGCCGATCGGCATCGGCGTGAGGAAATGGACCTCAGCCGTGAGCCCGGGGTGGCAAATCACCCGCAGCAGATGAGCTAGGAGTGTGTCGTCGCCGATGAAGGGCGCAACGGTGTCGGGCGCTCCGTCAGCGTCGCCGCGGTAGGCGAGCGCCACCGGTTGGATCATCAGTCCGGTCTCCTGCGCCAGCGCAAAGAGGCGAGGGTGGAATCGCAGCACGTCCGATCCGTCGCTCGTCGTCCCTTCGGGAAAGAGCATCAGAGTCCGCTCTCGGCCGATCTTGCGGAGCTTCCCGGCAATCTCCTCGATGCGGATGGCGCCGCGCTCGACGAAGAGCGTTCCCGCGGTCTCGGCGAGCCAGCCGATCAGGGGCCAATCGCGTACCTCGGCCTTGGAAAGGAACGCGATCTCGCTCTGTGCGCCGACCACGGGGATGTCGAGCCAAGAGATATGGTTGCCGATCAAGAGGCATCCGGGCTGCGCGCCGCCTACGACGCGAATCCGGATGCCCAAGATCTCGCAAAGTCGTCGGTACCAGCGCCGCGTCATGTCCGGAATCCGTGTCGGTCGCCGGCCGAGTCGCGAGAGGAGACCGATGTAGAGCGCGAGCGTCGCACCCTTGCCCAGGTGAGCGAGGATCCGCGCTAGCCTGCGAGTCGACCGCGCGTACCTCACCGCGCTACAGGCTCGCGGTGCGATCGAAGAAGTGCCGCGAATAGGTCGGATTCAGCGCATCCACGTCGAGCAGCATCAGCACATCCGCCACGCCGAAGTCAGGATCGCGGCAGGGCTCTCCGCAGACCTTTGCACCCAGCCTCACGTAAGTGCGCAACAAGGCGGGCAGCGGTGCATCCAGGACATCGTCGGGCACCTGTGCGGTGCGTAGCGGTACCCGCGGGATTGCGCGTAAATCGGGAGAGACCATCGCGTGTCGTCGCAAGCGGTTCATGATGGCCGCGGCCTGGATATCGTTCTCGCCGAGCGGCATGCTGGCGCAGCCGAATAGATAATCGAAGCCGTGGAGCTGGATAAAACCCGCCAGCCCCGACCAGAGCACGGCGATCGCCGTGCCTTGTCGAAATTCTGCCGAGATACAGGTGCGACCGACCTCCAAGAGGCGGCCATCGAGCCGGGGAATCGCCCCCAAATCGAATTCGCTCTCGGAATAGAATCGACCGATACGCGCGGCGTTGCGGTCGGTCAGGATCCGCGTGCAGCCGACGACCTCGCCGGTGTGTGCATCGCGTACCAAGAGATGCTGGCAGTAGGCATCGAGATCGTCCACGTCCAGTCCGCTCGGGCCCGCCTTCAGCTTCGCGCCCAACTCCTCGCCGAAGACCCGATACCTGAGGGCTTGGGCCTCGCGGATCTCCGACTCTGACGCGGCGAGCTCGACGAAAAGGCGTTCGCCGCGCTTGGCGGTCAATGCAGACGCACTCGCAACCATTGCATGCCCTCGGAAATAGAACCATTGCGTGGAGGGCTATCATAGATTCGGAGTATTGCGGGCGTATGTGGGCTGCGTGACGCGCTTGTGAACGTCGACTTGAACGCCGCCGTGAAGGACGCGGGCAGCGTTGCGGCCCGTGCTCAGGGTCTCAGCGAGATGACGGGCCACCCGCGCGACACGGCTGTTGCGCGCAGCTGCGGATCGGGGTCGACCGCGACCGGCCGGTCGACGCATTCCAGGAGGGGGATGTCGTTGTGGGAGTCGCTGTAGAAGCTGCTCCCGCCGAGAGTCTCGTCATGCTCGCGTAGCCAGGTCTGCAGACGCTCGACCTTGCCCTCGCGAAATGACGGTCGACCGGCCGGCTCGCCGGTGAAACGCCCGTTCTCCTCCGCCGGCAGCGTTGCGATCAGATGGGCGATTCCGAAGCGTTGCGCGATCGGAGCCGTGACGAAGGCATTGGTCGCCGTGATGATCATGAGCGTGTCTCCGGCCTCGCGGTGCGACTCGACGAGGTCTTTGGCGGCCGGGAGCATGATGGGCTCGATCAGCTCGGCGACGAAGCGCTCGCGCAGCGTCTCCAGATACGCGCGCGGGTGATCGCGCAGCGGGCGCAGGGAGAAGCTCAAGAATTCCCCGATATCCAGGGTCCCGTCCTTGTATTCGCGGTAGAAGCGCTCGTTCTCGCTTTCGTAACGATCTGCATCGACGATCCCCTCGGCGGCGAGGAAGCGACCCCAGAGATAATCCGAGTCGCCATCCAGGAGGGTGTTGTCCAGATCGAAGATTGCCAGAGCCATGTCCTTCATCCTTCGGTTGATGTCTTGCGGTGCGTATCGGCGTCCGGGCCTTGATCATATGCCCGGCCATTGGCTGACGACCAATGCGTAGTCAGGGCTTCCAGCCCTGCTTCTGTAAGGCCCGGATGGCCTGACTACGCAGGCAGCCGACCCTGTGGTCGGAGTGATGAACAAGCCCGGCGTCCGGCTCGGGCGCAGGCGTATTGTCTCGCTTCGCCGGATGGTCGCGAAATCCTACCGGGGTTTCAACCTGGATCCGGCGGGGCGGGCGACTTCGCTCGGTGCTCCGTGGGGGGCTTCGAGCCGGTTTCCGAGGGCATGCGAAAGCCGTTGAATGGCAATCGCTTATACAGGTGTCTGCTTGCCGGTCATGCGCCGGATGTGGAAGAATGAGGCAACACGGCCTCACGGACTCGGTTCCTTGATCGATCACGACGGTTTCAGACCCAACGTCGGCATTATCCTGAGCAATCGGGACCGGCGTCTATTCTGGGGTCGTCGCGTTGGCCAGAATGCCTGGCAGTTTCCGCAGGGCGGGATTCATTCCGACGAGACGCCTGAGCAGGCCATGTATCGCGAGCTCGAGGAGGAGGTCGGACTTCAGCCCCGGCAGGTCACCATCCTCGGCTGCACCCGCGGTTGGCTCAGGTATCACCTTCCCAAGCGCTACATCCGGCGGCATTGCGGTCCGACCTGCATCGGCCAGAAGCAGGTCTGGTTCATGTTGCGTGTGGATTGCGGCGAGGACGCCTTCTGTCTGGATAAGACCGACAAGCCCGAGTTCGACGCCTGGCGCTGGGTCCGCTACTGGCAGCCGCTGCACGAGGTGGTCTACTTCAAACGCCGTGTCTACATGCAGGCGCTCGAAGAGCTTGCTCCGAGCCTTTACCCGGAGGGCCCGCCCGCTCGCGAGGACGTCCAGTCACGGGTGGTCGGCTTAATGCACCAGCGCGGACAATGACAGGTCTCGCCGCGGAGCACCTCGAGCGAGGGTCGGTCGGGCTCGACAGCGGCGCGTCGGTCGCCGGATCCTCGGCGGCTACGGGCCAACGCTTGCCGATGCTCGAATCGCTGCGCCGCATCGTGCAGGAGGTCAATAACGCACCCGACCTCGAGCGCGCGCTCACCATCATTGTTCAGCGGGTCAAACACGCCGTCGGGGCCGACGTTTGCTCGGTCTATCTCAACGATTTCGACAACCGTCGACATGTCCTGCATGCCACCGACGGGCTGCGTGCCAAGGCGGTCGGTCGGGTGCGGTTGGAGCTTGGGCGGGGGCTGATCGGTTTGGTCAGCGAGCGCGCCGAGCCGATCAACCTGGACGACGCGGTCAGTCATCCGCGCTACCAGCGCATCACGGATACCGGTGAAGAGCACTATCACGGGTTCCTCGGTGCGCCGATCATCCAGAATCGCAAGGTCCTGGGTGTGCTGGTCCTGCGACAACGCGAGAAACGCCATTTCGGCGACGACGAGGTGACCTTCGTCGTCACTCTGGCGTCCCAGCTCGCCGGCGCCATCACCTTTGCACGCACCAACGGCGAGCTGGCACGTCTGCAGGACGACGGGATCCCGCAGCGCTTTCTGCCCGGCTTGCCGGCCTCGCCGGGCATCGGCATCGGGACCGCCGTGGTGGTCTACCCGCCGGCCGATCTCAACGCCGTTCCGGATCGGCGCGCCGAGAATGCGGACAACGAGGCCAAGGATTTTCTCGGTGCCGTGGAGCATGTGGCCGAGGATCTGGATCGCTTCGCGGCCCGGACCCAAGCGCACCTCAGTGCCGAAGACATGGCCCTATTCGACGCCTGGCGTCTGATGCTCGAGAGCGACACCCTGATCGACGGGACCCTCTCGCGCATCCGCGCCGGCAACTGGGCGCCCGGGGCGCTGCGCGAGACGATCGCCGAGCACGCCAAGGTGTTCGACGACATGGACGATGCCTATCTGCGCGAACGCGCCTCGGACGTGCGCGATCTCGGTCGCTGCATCCTGACCCATCTGCAGAAGTTGTCCGCGGCGCCGATCCAGTACGTGCCCAACACCATCCTGGTCGGCGACGAGATCAGCGCGATGCAGATCGCCGACGTCCCGCGCGAGATGCTCGCGGGGATCGTCTCGACCACCGGCTCGGGCTCCTCGCATGTCGGCATCCTGGCGCGCGGGATGGGTGTGCCGGCGGCGATGGCCGTCGCCGATCTGCCGGTCGGGCGTGTCGAGGGACGCGAGCTGGTGGTGGACGGTTATCGCGGGCGGGTCTACGTCGCACCCGGCCCGGCCGTTCGCGCCGAGTATCAGCGTCTCGCCGAAGACGACGCGGCCCTGACCAACGAGCTGCAGGCGTTGCGCCATCTCCCGGCCGAGACCACCGACGGCTATCTGGTGCCCCTCTATCTGAACACGGGTCTGGTCTCCGAGGCGCGGCCGCTCGGCATCGAGGAGTCCGCGGGTGTCGGGCTCTACCGCACCGAGCTGCCCTTCATCGTGCGCGATACCTTTCCAGGCGAGGCCGCGCAGATGTCGAATTATCGGCGAGTGCTCGAGCTGTTCGCCCCGCGACCCGTGACCATCCGGACCCTGGATATCGGCGGGGACAAGCCGTTGCCCTATTTCCCGATGCATGAGGCGAATCCCTTCCTGGGCTGGCGCGGTATCCGGATCACGCTCGATCAGCCCGAGATCTTCCTGACCCAGATCCGTGCGATCCTGCGCGCGTCCATCGGGCTGGATAATCTGCAGATCCTCTTGCCCATGATCAGCACGGTCGGCGAGGTTGACGAGGCGCTGCTGCTGATCCATCGCGCCCACGAGGAGCTGCTCGAAGAGGGCTACCAGGTCAAACTGCCGCCGATCGGCGTGATGATCGAGGTTCCGGCCGCCGTCTATCAGTGCGAGGCGCTCGCGCGACGGGTCGATTTCCTCTCCGTCGGGACCAACGACCTCACCCAGTATCTACTCGCGGTCGATCGCAACAACGCCCATGTCGCGAAGCTCTATGACGAGTTTCATCCGGCGGTCTTGCGCGCGCTGCTGCAGATCCTCGCAGGTGCCCGCGTGCATGGCCGCGAGGTGAGCGTCTGCGGGGAGATGGCCGGGGATCCGCTGGCGACCTTCCTCCTGCTCGGGATGGGCGTGCATAGCCTGAGTATGGGGGCGGGAAGCCTGCTGCGCGTGAAGCGCGTCATCCGCAGCATCAGTCGGGCACGGGCGCGCGAGGTGCTCAAGGTGGCCCTGCAATGCGAGGATGCGGCGTCCGTGCGACGCCTGCTCCTGGATGCGCTCGAGGCGGTCGGGCTCGGCGGCTTGGTGCGTCCGGGTAAGTAGCCGAGACCGGGTTGCTTGGTTGCGGTTCATCAACGATTTGTTGCAGTGGGCTCGGCGGTCTCCGGAAAGCCTTTCCCTGGATTGAGTATCCCGGCCGGGTCGAATTGGCGCTTGATGTCGCGCATCAGCCGAAGCACGGGCGCCTCGAGCTCGCGGTCGACGAAGTCGCGCTTGGCGATCCCGACACCGTGCTCGCCCGAGAGTGTGCCGCCGAGCTGCAGCACGAGCGAAAACATTGCGTCCAGACACTGATGTGCGCTCGCGACGGCGGTCGAGTCGTCCGGGTCGATCAAGAGATTCACATGGATGTTGCCGTTGCCTGCATGGCCGAAGTTCACGATCTGCACGCCACTCTCTCGCGATAGCCGCTCGAGGCCCTCGATGAACTCGCCCATGCGCGAGACCGGGACGACGACATCCTCGTTGATCTTCTTCGGCGCGATATGGCGCAAGGCCGGGGAAAGCGCCTTGCGTATCGTCCAGAGCGCGGTCACCTCTTCGGCCGAGTCTGCCCGGCGAAGCTCGATCAGGCCGGCATGGTCGGCGGCTGCGGCGACGGCGGTGACGGACTGATCGATACAGGCGGCGGGTCCGTCGACCTCGATCATCAAGAGCGCGCCGATGCCCTCGGGCAGGTCGAGCCCGGCATGGCGCCGGACGGTGTGGATCGCCGCGGCGTCCATGATCTCCAGGGCGCAGGGGATCACGGGCTGCGACATGATCGCCGAAACGGCTGCCGCGGCCGCGTGGATATCCGCATAGGCGGCGCGCAGCGTGCGTTTTGCCTCGGGCAGCGGGGTGAGTTTCAGCGTGGCTTCGGTGATCAGGGCGAGGGTACCCTCAGAGCCGATGATGAGACGGGTCAGGTCGTAGCCGACCACGCCTTTGGTCGTGAGCACGCCGGTACGCAGTCGCTCCCCGCGACCGCTGACGGCGACCAGCCCGAGCGTGTTCTCGCGCGGTGTCCCGTACTTGACCGCCCGCGGCCCCGCCGAGTTGTAGGCGAGATTCCCGCCGACGGTACAGCTTGCCGCACTGGTGGGATCGGGCGGCCAGAAGAACCCGAAGGCGCCGACCGCTTGCTGGAGCTGCTCGTTGAGCACCCCGGGCTGCACAACGGCGAGGCGATCCTCCGGTGCGATGCGCAGGATGGCGTTCATGCGCTCGAAGGAGAGCACGATGCCGCCGCGGTCCGGAACCGTCGCCCCGGTGGTGCCGGTCCCGCGTCCTCGTGCGACGAGCGGAACGCCGGCGTCGCGGCAGAGCCTGACCAGCGCCGTGATCTGCGCCTCGTCGGCGGCGAAGACGACCGCTCGGGGCAGTGCGTGGAGTCTGCTGTTGTCGTATCCATAGGGCCAACAATCGGCCGGATCCGTGAGCAGGCATCCGGCGCCGGCGATCCGCGCAAGGCTCTTCAGGAACCCCGACGACAGATCAGGTGTTGTTTGTGTCGTCGACATACTCGAAGAGTTTCACCACGCGCTCTACGCCGGGCACGTAACTGGCCTTTTCCGCAGCGGCATCGGCCTCCGCGGGGCTGACTAGCCCCATCAGAAAGACCACGCCGTCTTTGGTGACCACCTTGACCCGGGTCGGATCGAATCCGGGCAGCCGTACGCCGATCAGATCCGTCTTGACGCGGCCGCTGATGAAGGTGTCTTCGGCCTGACGCTGCATATCGAGTCGAGGGCCGACCCTGATTTCGTCGACGACCCGCTGCACCTTTCCGATGTGACTGAGCCGCGTCGCGGCCTCTTGTGCCACCTCGGTCGTGTCGGCCGTGCCGGTGAGCAATAGTGTGCGGTTGTAGCTGGTGACCGAGATTTGGGAGCGGCCCCTGATTTCGGCATTGCCGATCAGTGCGCTCATCGCCTCCAGCTCGATCTGCTGATCGTCGAGGATGACGTTCGCCGGGCGTCGGTCGTGGATCGTCGCGGCGGTACCGACGGCGGCTGCGCCGAAGAGCATCGGCGCGCAGCCGGACAGGAGCGTCGCACCGAGCAGCAGCAGGGCCGCTGCGGTGCGCCCTTGTCGAGCGATCGAGCGTACGACCGCGCCGATCTGATCGAGCGGCGTTCGCATGAGGCGACTGAAGGGGGATTTAGGATTCAACGGCAAAGGCATTTTTGATCCACTCGATGCGGTCTCCGCCACTGACCGCGACGACGTCGAATCGACAGGGTAACAGGGTCGGGTGGGCTTGAAGATAATGGCTCGCGGCAGCCGTCAAACGCTGTTGCTTGCGTCGGTCGATGGTCTCGGCCGGGGATCCGAAGCGGTCCGAGCGTCGATACCGAACCTCGACGAAGACCAACGTTTCGCCGTCGCGCATTACCAGGTCGATCTCACCGAAGCGGCAGCGGTGATTACGCGCGATGGGTTGCAGATGTCGGCGTTTCAGATAGTCCTCGGCGAGCCGCTCCTTGGCGTCGCCGACACCCCGGGTTCCGGCTGCTTGGTCGGTCGTCCCCGATGGCGGGCGCCGCGTGTCGCTGTTCAAGGGGTTTCCGTTGCCGGCGTGTCGGATGGTTTCCCGGCCTCGAGCACGCCCGTTTCGCCGAAGCGTCCGAGTGCGAGCTGGCGCTGGATGCGGCCAAGTGCGTCGATCGAGAGGCCGCCGGTTTGTCCCGGATAAAAGGCGCCCGGACTTTTCGCCAACGCCGGCAGTCGCGGGGTGATGCGATAGGCGTCGATCCCCATCGCATACAGACGGGCCAGCGGATTGGCGACCTCGAAGGAGGATCCGCTCAGGCGTCGCCGCGACAGGGCTCCCTCTGCGCGACTGTCCAGCATCCACGGGATATCGACGAAATACAGACCTGCCAGCACCCGGTCGCGATTCGGATCGAAGACGCCCGAGTAGACGTGCGAGGTGGACATTACCGTCACCGACATTGCGCTCAGCCGGATCTGCGGGTACAGCTTGTGCGCGAGCTCGTTGGTCGCGACCAGGAAGACGACATCCGCCTGCGAGTTGCCGAGAAGGGCGGTCACCGTCTTCTCGAAGCTCCGCGCCGTCGGGCTGTAGACGGCTTCAGCCTCCAGTGTTCCGCCCAGTCGGCGCCACTGGTTGCGGAATGCACTGGCCAGACGTGCCCCCCACGGTCCTTCCGGATACAACACGGCGGCGCGCTTCAGACCCATCGCTGCGGCCTTGTTGGCGACCTCCGCCGCCTCATTCTCGGGCGAAAGCGAGAACTGAAAGAGATTCGCTGCGGGCTGGCTGTCGCGGGTCGTCTGGTTCAGGGCCAGCGTCGGCACCGCGAGCGCAGGGCCGGCCGCGAGGCTATCCACCGATTCCTTCTCGAGCGGGCCGATCACATAGTCCGCGCCGCCCTCCACGGCCTTCGCGTGAATGGCGCGCGCGCGCCCCGTTTGGGTGCTGTCGATGAACTCGAGCGCCGGTCGCTTGCCGCTGCTGTCCGCTCGGCTGGCGGCCTCGATGCCCTCCTTCACCGAAGTGGCTGCGCCCGCGAAGCGTCCCCCGCGCGGGAGCATGACCGCCACGCTGTCGCCCGAGGCGTAACCCCCGGACAGGATCTTGAGGTACGCCTCGGCCAACTTCGGATGGGCGGGATGGCCGAGCCGTTTGGAGTGCTCTTCACGATAGCGGGTCTGGAATTCAGCAGGATCCGCGCCTGCGTTGTGCGCCGACAGCGCGATCTCCGCCCAGCCTTTCGTGGCACCGGTCGAGCTGCGTGCGAGCTTGCTTAGCTGCTCGCTGCTCATTGAGCTCAAGGTCGTCACCAAAGACACTTGGTTCAGTAGCCGTGCATCCTCGTTGTCGAGCAGCCGATCGAGCGCGATCAGCGACTCGGCCGAGGCGACTGGATCGTTGGCGAGACGCTGGGCCGACGCGAGTGTCCCGAGCCGTTGGATCTTTAAATCCTTCGGCAAGGTTTGAACCTGGACGGACTGGAGCCGCGCGATCGCATCTTTGGCGCGTCCGTCCAAGAGGGCGAGATCCGCTTCGATGAGCAACATCAGCTCGCGTTGACCGCTCGTGAGCGCCGGGCGCGAGACCTCGCCGATGATCTGTTGGGCCTGCCGGGTGTCGCCCGCAGCAAGGTAGGCACGGATCGCCTTCAGCTGGAGCTGCTCGCGAGCGGGCGGCGTTGCTCCCTTGGCGATCTTGAGATACGCCTCGGCCGCCGCTTGCGCCTGGCCTTGGGCGGCGAGCGCATCGGCTTGTCTCAGAGGCTCCCCTGCGACCGGCGCCAGCAGGCGGGCCTCGTCCCGGGTGGGATCGATTGCGCATCCGGTCAGTGAAATCGCAACGAGCAGGGCGATCGCTGTCAAGGGAGTGGACAGGGGACGGTGGTCAACGCGATTCTTGAGCATGATCCGTTCCGGTTCGAAATGTCGGGAGGCAGGGTGCAGCAGTCAACGGGGATACTATACGTGGTCGCCACGCCGATCGGCAATCTCGGGGATATGACCGATCGGGCACGTAAGGTGTTAAGCGAGGTTGATTTGATCGCCGCGGAGGATACCCGTCAGACGCTTCGTCTGCTGACCCATTTCGGTATCTCCTCGAAGCTCGTGGCCTATCATGACTACAACGAAGCCAGTGTTGCGCCTCGGCTCCTCGCCGAGATCGAGACCGGCCGCAGCATCGCACTCGTTTCCGATGCGGGGACGCCCCTGATCAGCGATCCCGGGTTCAGCCTCGTGGTCGCGGCGCGCGAGCGTGGTTTGGCCGTTGTACCTGTTCCGGGCGCCAATGCTGCCATCTGCGCCCTCTCGGCGGCGGGTTTACCGAGCGACCGCTTTTTATTCGTCGGATTTCCCCCGCGCACCCGATCGCATCGCCTTGCCTGGCTCGGCGAGCTTAAGGGGGAGCGGGGCACGCTGATCCTCTACGAGAGCGGCAAGCGGATCCTCGTCACCCTGCGTGATCTCGGCGAGGCACTGGGCGAGACACGGCGTTTGGTCCTGGCGCGCGAGTTGACCAAGCACTTCGAGACCTTCCTCGTCGGTACCGCGTCCGAGTTGGCACAGCGCCTCGAGGGCGACGCCGAGCAACGTCTCGGCGAGCTGGTCGTTCTGGTCGAGGGGAACGCCGATACGGATGATCCGGACCGGGCCGAGGCGGAGCGGGTCCTGCGCATCCTCGGCGAGACCCTACCTCTGGCTCAGGCCGTGGCGATTGCGGCGCGCCTGACCGGCCTCAAGAAGAATGCGCTCTACCGCCTCGGCCTCGCCCTGGATTTGGGTCATGGCGTCGCCGCGACGGACGACGGGTGATAAAGCCTGCCGGTGCGGCATGCGCTCGCAATCGACCGAGACCGGAAGCCTCGGTAAGCGCTATACTTACTGGCTGGGAGTCGGCCGGACAGTCGCGCTCGTCGTTCGCGGCGAGGGAGGAAAGTCCGGGCTCCATAGGGCAGGGTGCCAGGTAACGCCTGGGGGGCGCAAGTCCACGGAAAGTGCCACAGAAAAGATACCGCCGATCCCGTCTTCATGACGGGAGGTAAGGGTGAAATGGTGCGGTAAGAGCGCACCGCGCTGGTGGCAACAGCAGCGGCAGGGTAAACCCCACCCGGAGCAAGACCAAATAGGGGGGCATGCAGCCCAGTGCTGCAGCGCGCGGCCCGCGCGTGCCCCCGGGTAGGTCGCTCGAGGCGTACGGTGACGTACGTCCCAGATGAATGACTGTCTTCGACAGAACCCGGCTTACAGGCCGGCTCCCAGACCCTTACCCGGGCCCTTCCCGGGATCCGACCGACGGCAGCCGTGCTGCCGGATTCCCGTCGTTTGAGTCTCTCCTGTAAACCTCTTCAGCTTTACCCTTTAGTTGCATGAAAACAAATGTATTCCGCGAGGTTATGCTGTGCCTGTGGCGCCGCATCTAAGTTGCTGTCTGTCAAGAATTAACGGCACGCATCACCTTGACGATCCCCTTGGGCGGCTCTAAGATGAGGCCCAAGTGGGGGAAAGTGGGGAATTGGGGAAGGAGTCGCCGGGCGCAAGTCACCACGTGGAGCGGCCGTGTTTCGGGGGGTCTTCATCGTCAATCTCGACGTCAAAGGACGTCTCGCGGTGCCTGCAAAATACCGCGAGCGGCTGCAGTCGTCGTGCAACTCCCAGCTCGTCGTCACCGTCGACCGTGACCGCTGCCTCCTTCTGTACCCGGAGCCCGAGTGGGAGCTGATCGAGGCAAAACTCGCTGCGCTTCCTGCGTTCGACAGCACGGCCCGTGCGATCCAGCGTCTCTATATCGGCAACGCCCAGGAGGTCGAGATGGACGCCCAGGGTCGCATCCTGCTGCCGCAATATCTGCGTGATTTCGCATCGCTCGAGAAGCGCGTCGCCTTCGTCGGTCAAGGCTCGAAGTTTGAGCTTTGGGACGAGCCTGCATGGAACGCGCGCAATGAAGCGGCGCTCGGCGATGCAGGTACCGGAGAATTGGCGATGGCGGCCGGGCTCGGTTCCTTAACGCTTTAGATCATTCCTTTGACTCACCAACAACATTTGCCGGTTCTGCTGGAGGAAAGTGTGCACGCCTTGGTCGTGGATCCGAACGGCATCTATGTCGACGGCACCTTCGGGCGCGGCGGGCACAGTCGTGCCGTTCTGGAGCGCCTCGGCGAGGCCGGGCGACTGATCGCCATCGATCGCGATCCCGAGGCGGTCTCCGCGGGGTGTGAGCTTGCGCGTGCCGATCGGCGCTTCACGATAGTGGGCGGCCGCTTCGGCTCGATCACCGAGCTGCTCGCGCACATCGGTGTTCAGGGCAACCTCTGCGGCATGCTGTTGGATTTCGGGGTGTCCTCCCCTCAGCTCGACACGGCGGAGCGCGGTTTCAGTTTTTCTTCCGAAGGTCCGCTGGACCTGCGAATGGACCCCACCCGCGGCGAATCGGCGGCGCAATGGCTGGCCCAGGCCCCCCAAGCCGAGATCGTCCAAGTCCTGTTCGACTTCGGGGAGGAGCGTTTCGCCAAACGGATCGCGCGCAATATCGTCGCGCAGCGCAGCGAGGGCCCCTTGACGACAACGACCCAGCTCGCCGCTTTGATCGCGCGGTCGGTGCCGACGCGCGAGCCCGGCAAGCACCCGGCGACGCGGACCTTCCAGGCCCTGCGCATCCGGATCAACGACGAGCTCGAGGAGATTCAGGATTGCCTGCGCCAATCCTGCGACATCCTGGCGCACGCCGGACGGCTGGTCGTCATCAGTTTTCACTCCCTGGAGGACCGTATCGTCAAGCGTTTCATGCGCACGGAGTCGCGTGGCCCCGTTCTGCCCAAGGGCCTTCCGGTGACCGCCGAGGAATCGCGCGGGCGCTTGCGCATCCTCGGTAAGCCGGTGCGTCCTTCGCCCGCCGAGGTCGCGTCCAATCCTCGCGCACGCAGCGCCATCATGCGCGTCGCGGAGCGTCTCGCTTGAGTGCCCGCCCGCTTTGGATTCTGGTCGGGTTGGTCTTGGCCGTCACCCTATCGGCGATCGCCGTGGTGTACACCAAGTACCAGACGCGGATCCATTTCGGTCAATTGCAGGAGCTGCGCGCCCAACGCGACGCCGTCGACGTGGAGTGGAATCGGCTCCGTCTCGAGGAGGCTGCGCTCTCGACGCACGTTCGGGTCGAGCGCAAGGCCAGGGACCAGCTGGGCATGTTCAATCCAAGGTTCGAGGATGTCTTGATGATCGAGGAGGTCGGCCGTGTCTACCCGTAACCGCCGAGCCCGACGTCCGGAGCCGCGGCAAGCCAGGCCGAATCTCGCGCTGCGTCGTCGCCTGTTGGTCGGTGTTCTGTCGAGCGCCTTCGTCGTCCTCTCGGCGGCGGTCTTCTATCGTCAAGTCGTCGAGACCGAGTATCTGCGTAGCGAAGGCGAGCGCCGTTATCTGCGTGTGGGCGAGATTGCCGCGCGTCGCGGCATGATCACCGACCGCAACGGCGAGCCTCTGGCGGTGAGCACCCCGGTGGAAACGGTCTGGGGCGAGCCGCGCAAGCTGGTGGAGCGACGCGATGCGATCCCGCCGTTGGCCGTGGCGTTGGGGCTCGAGCCGAAGGCGCTGCAGGAACGGCTCGACGCGACCTCCGAACGCGGGTTTATCTACCTCAAGCGGCGCGTCAGCTTCGAAGAAGCGCGCGCGGTGCGACAGGTCATCGCCGAGCACCATCTCGGTGGCGTGGACTTCGAGACCGAGTACCGTCGCTTCTACCCGGGTGTCGAGGTCTTCGGGCACGTCCTCGGGTTTACCGACATCGACGACACGGGCCAGGAAGGTATCGAGCTTGCGTACGACTCCTGGCTGAAGTCCGAGCCGGGTCTGCGTCGCGTCATTCGCGACGGTCGCCAACAGATCGTGCAGGAGATCGAGCAGGTCCGTGCGCCGCGCCAAGGCGCGGATCTCGCGCTCAGCCTCGACCGACGCCTTCAGTTCCTCGCCTACCGCGAGCTCAAGGCCGCCGTTGCCGAGCACAAGGCGGTCGGCGGGACGCTGGTGGCCTTGGATGTCGAGACCGGCGAGATCCTCGCGATGGTCAACCAGCCCGGCTACAACCCGAACGCCCAGCGCGGCGGCAGCAGCGAGCGTCGCCGCAATCGTGCCGTAACCGACGTCATGGAGCCGGGCTCGACGATCAAGCCGTTCGTCGTGGCCGCCGCACTGGAGCGTGGTTTGATCAAGCCGACGACGACGATCGCGACACGGGGCGGGTCGATGGCGGTCGGGCGCAACACCGTGAAGGACGTGCGCAATTACGGCAACCTCGATACGACCGGCGTCATCACGAAATCGAGCAACGTCGGCGTCGTGAAGATCGCGCAGATGATGAGCTACGGTGATCTTTGGGGTCTTTACGACCAGCTCGGCTTCGGCCAGGCGACCGCTGTCGGCGTGCCGGGCGAGAGCCGGGGCGTGCTGCGACATCATTCGACGTGGCGCGTCTTCGAGCATGCGACCCAAGCCTTCGGATACGGGTTGTCGGTGACCGCACTGCAGCTGGCGCAATCCTATGGCGTGTTGGCTGCCGACGGCATCAAGCGCCCGGTCTCCCTGTTGAGGCAAGATCCCGCGTCGCCTGCGCGTGCGGGCGAGGAGACACGCGTCCTCAGCGCCGAAACGGCGCGCAAGGTGCGGGCGATGATGGAGACGGTGGTCTCCGATCAAGGCACCGCGAGACGTGCCGCCATCACCGGCTATCGGGTTGCCGGAAAGACCGGAACGGCCAAAAAATCCGCAGGGCGTGCCGGCTATGGCGGCGGGCGCTATCAGGCGGTGTTCGCCGGTTTTGCGCCGGCGGGTTCGCCGCGCCTGGTGATCGCCGTGATGATCGACGAGCCCAAGGGCAAGGCCTACTACGGCGGATTGGTCGCCGCGCCCGTCTTCCAGAAGGTCATGGAAGGCGCCCTGCGTCTGTTCAATGTCCCGCCGGATGATCCGCAGCCCTCGATGCTTCTGGCACGACGCGAGGTCAAGCCATGATGGCGGACCGCGTCCTTGGCTCGCCGAACGCTTGCGCGGAGACCTTCGCTGTTGTCGGGGCGCGCGGCAAGACCAGCGTCGCCCACGCGCTCGCTCAGGTGTTGGCCGTCGAGTTGCCTTGCGGCGTCATCGCCAGCGTCGGCTATGGGTTTCCCGGCGACCTCAAAACGACAGGCGACCGCGACCTGTGCAGTCTCGAGACAACGCTCGATGGACTCTGCACACGGGGTGCGCGGGCCGTCGCCATCGAGGTCTCCTTCGACGCGCTCGTGCGCTCCAGAGCGGAGGACCTTCACTTCAGCCATGCGCTGTTTACCGGGCTCGACGGTGTCGATCTCGGCGGAACATGTGACACGAGCGACACGTCCGAGTCGCCGGCTATCGCCGAGGCTGTTTTGCGCCTCTTCAGGTCTCCGGGTCTGAAGTGGGCGGTCCTGAATCTGAGCGATCCGTTTTCGAAGACGATCCTGAGCGTTCTGCCCGTCGGGGTCGGGGTTGCGGGGTTCGTTGCGGATCCGACCGCGGAGCCGCCCGATGATGACCTTCTCGCGGCATGCGACATCTGCATCCGTGCCCGATCGATCGCGCCGATGCCGAGGGGGCTGCGTCTGCGCGTCGCCTGCGAGGCGCGCGATGCCTGTTCCGAGGCGGATCTCGCCGTCGGCCTGATCGGCGCCTTCAATGCGGCCAATCTTCTCGCCGTCATGGCCGTGCTGCTTGCGCGCGGCCTTCCGCTCGAGCGCGCTGCACGGGAGTCGAGCCGCATCCAGGGCGTGCCCGGGCGCATGGAATGCTTCGGCGACGCGCGCACGCCGCTGATCGTGGTCGATGAGGCCCGGACACCGGCCGCACTTGAAACGGCGCTGGTGAATCTGCGGAAACACGGTCCGCGACGCATCTTCACGGTCTTCGGCTGCGCCGGCGAGCGTGATCCCGCCATGCGCCCCGTCATGGGTGCCATTGCCGAGCGTCTGAGCGACGAGGTGATCCTCGCAGACGACAACCCGCGCGGGGAGTGCGGTGAGACAATCGTCGCGGATATCCTCGCCGGGGTCGTCGATCCGGGGCGCGTGCGGGTGCGACGCCGGCGCGCCATCGCCATCCGCACCGCGATCACCCTGGCCGGCATCGAGGATGCCGTGCTTGTGGCCGGTAAAGGTCACGAGACGATCCAGGAGATCGGTGAGCTCAAGGTGCGCTTCAGCGATCGCGCCCAGGTGGTCGAGGCCCTGCGGGAATGGCAGGAGGGTTGTCGGTGATGTGGTCCCTTGCTCAAGCTGTTGCTCATGCCGGTGGCCGTCTCGAAGGTGAGGATCGCCGCTTCGTCTCGGTCGGCACCGACAGCCGTGCCGATTGCAGCGGCCAGCTCTTTGTCGCCCTGCGCGGCGAGCGCTTCGACGGGCATGACCATGTCGCCGCCGCCCGCGCCGCGGGTGCCGTCGCCGCGATGGTCGATCACCCGCTCCCGTTGGACCTACCCCAGTGGATCGTCGAGGACACCCGCGCCGGGCTCGGGGCCCTCGCTGCGGCTTGGCGCGACCTCTTCCCCGGACGGGTCGTCGCCATCACGGGGAGCAATGGTAAGACCACGGTGAAGGAGATGGTTGCTGCCATCCTCGATCAGGTCGGCAACGTTCGCGCGACCCGCGGCAATCTGAACAACGATATCGGGATGCCCTTGACCCTTTTGAGCGCCCGTGACGAGACCTTTCTCGTCCTGGAAATGGGCGCCAACCACCACGGCGAGATCGGGTATATGACCGACATCGCCCGTCCCGATGTCGCCCTCATCACCAATGCAGGACGCGCTCACCTGGAGGGCTTCGGCAGCGTCGACGGCGTTGCCAGCGCTAAAGGCGAGATCGCCCGAGGTCTGCCGAGCAAGGGGGTTTTCGTGTTCGCCGGCGATTCCCCGTACGCGGGTCTCTGGCGCGAGCTGGCCGCGGGTCGTCGCACCATGACGTTCGGACTGGAGGGCGATACCGACCTCCGGGCGGATCGCTCGGCGATCCGGGTCGAGTGGACCGAGGCGGGTTTCAGCACTCATGTCGTGGCGCATCACGAGGGCAGGGCGATCCCGATCACCCTGCGTCTGGCCGGCGAGCACAACGCCCGCAACGCCTTGGCCGCCGCTGCGACGGCACTGGCGCTCGGGATCGCGCCGGCCGCGATCCAGGCGGGTCTTGCGACGCTGATGCCCGTGAAGGGCCGTCTCTGTCCCCTTCGTTGTGGCGAGGTCGGCGTCATCGACGACACCTACAACGCCAACCCGGACTCCATCGCCGCTGCGATTCAGGTCCTTGCGGGCCTGTCGGGCCGGCGCTGGCTGGTCCTGGGGGACCTCGCCGAGCTGGGTTCGGAGGCCGAGGCCCTGCACCGCGAGGTCGGCGAGATCGCGCGCGAGGCCGGCATCGATCGTCTGTTCAGCGTGGGTGTCCTGAGCACGTCGGCGACGTCCGCCTTCGGCGACGGCGCACGCCACTTTACCGACCAGGGGGATCTGGTGTGTGCACTGCGGACCGAGATGTCCGCAGGCGACCGTATCCTGGTCAAGGGTTCGCGCTCCGCTCGGATGGAGCAGGTCGTCGAGGCGCTGTGCGCCGTAGGAGAGAGTTAGGTGTTGCTTTCCCTTGCCGAATGGCTGTCGCAGTTTCAGACCGGATTCAATGTCTTCCGGTATCTGACTCTGCGCGCCATCATGGGCGTGCTCACGGCGCTCGCGATCGCTCTGCTGGTCGGCCGACCGATGATCACCCGCCTGCGCGCCTACAAGGTCGGTCAGATGGTGCGCGACGACGGCCCGCAGAGTCATCTGTCCAAGGCCGGGACACCGACCATGGGCGGCGCACTCATCCTCGTCGCGGTCGTGGTCAGCACGCTGTTGTGGGCCGATCTGGACAACCGCTATGTCTGGATCGTGCTCCTGACCACACTCGCGTTCGGCCTGGTTGGCTTGGTGGACGACTACAAGAAGCTGGTGCTTCGCAATCCGCGTGGATTGGCGGCGCGCTGGAAGTATCTCTGGCAAACCGTCGCGGGTTTCTCGGCGGCAATCGCGCTCTATGTGACGGCAGGCTCGCCGGCGGAGACCGAGCTGCTGATTCCGTACCTGAAGGACGTCTCGATCCAACTCGGGCCCTGGTTCATCCTAATGACCTATTTCGTGATCGTCGGGGCCAGCAACGCAGTGAACCTGACCGATGGTCTGGACGGCCTCGCCGTCATGCCGACGGTCTTGGTGGCCGGCGCATTGGCGATCTTCGTCTATGCCGCAAGCCATGGACCGATCTCCAGCTATCTCCTGATCCCGCACATCCCGGAGGTCGGCGAGCTGGTTGTCTTCTGCGGTGCCCTGGTCGGCGCGGGTTTGGGTTTTCTTTGGTTCAACGCCTATCCGGCGCAGGTCTTTATGGGCGACGTCGGCGCCTTGGCTTTGGGCGCCGCGCTCGGGGTGGTTGCAGTGGCGGCGCGCCAGGAGCTGGTCCTTTTCATCATGGGCGGCGTCTTCGTCGTCGAAACCATCTCGGTGATGATGCAGGTGATGTCCTTCAAGCTCACCGGCAAACGCATCTTCCGCATGGCGCCGATTCACCATCATTTCGAGCTCAAAGGCTGGCCCGAGCCGCGCGTCATCGTCCGCTTCTGGATTGTGACGGTGGTTCTGGTGTTGATTGGATTGGCGAGCTTGAAAATTCGGTAAGCGCAGCGACAGCCTTGGGTTCGTGTAGGCTTTGATTCGACGGGGGGGGAATGAAAGCGATCGAAACGGACAATCGCGGCACGGGTCCGCGCAGGTCTTACGAGCAGGTGCGATGAGTCGGCTGTCCGATACCGCGAAGACCCTGGTGGTCGGGCTCGGCAAGACAGGACTCTCCTGTGCCCGTTATTTGCGCTCGCAGGGCGTTGCGACGGCCGTGACCGACTCGCGCGAGAATCCGCCCGGCCTGCAGCAATTGCGTGACGAGATGCCGGAGGTCGCGGTCTTCGTCGGCGGCTTCGCGCCGGAAGCCTTCGCAGCCGCCGCGCGTCTGGTCGTCAGTCCGGGTGTTCCCGTTTCCGATCCCTTGATTCGGGACGCGATGGCGCGTGGTGTCGAGGTGATCGGCGACGTCGAGCTCTTCGCGCGTGCCGCGCAGGCCCCGATCTGCGCCATCACCGGATCCAACGGCAAGAGTACGGTCACGACCCTGGTCGGGCAGATGGCCGCGGCAGCAGGGCAGCGCGTGTCCGTCGGCGGGAATCTTGGCGAGCCTGCATTGGCACTGCTCGAGGCCTCGATCGAGCGCTATGTCTTGGAGCTTTCGAGCTTCCAGTTGGAGACGACCTTCAGTCTGCACGCCGATGTGGCGGTCGTGCTCAATGTCTCGGCCGACCACATGGACCGCTACCCCGATCTGAACGCCTATGCGCAGACCAAAGGGCGCATCTACCGGGGGGCGCGGGTCGCCGTCGTGAATCGCGATGATCCGATCGTCGTGGCCATGCCGCGGGAGGCTGCACTCGAGATCGGATTCACCCTCGGTGAGCCGACGGGCAGCGACTTCGGGCGATGCGTCCATGACGGGGCGCCTTGGCTCTGCCGAGGGACGCAGCCCCTGATGCCGGCCTCCGAAGTCCGCGTCGCGGGTCTGCACAATCTGGCGAACGCCCTTGCGGCCTTGGCGCTGGCATCCGGATGCGGCCTGCCGATGGAGCCGTCCTGTGCGGTTCTGCGTCGCTTCTCGGGCCTGCCGCACCGCAGCGAGCTGGTTGCCGAACGCGACGGCGTGCGCTGGTACGACGACTCCAAGGGGACGAACCCGGGGGCGACCGTGGCGGCTCTCGACGGGTTGATTCCTCCCGGAAGCATGGGCCGTGCCGTCCTGATCGCCGGCGGCGATGGCAAGGGTGCCGACTTCTCACCTTTGCGCTCGGCGGTCAAGCGTACGGCGCGCGCAGTGGTCCTGATCGGACGGGATGCCGGGCTGATCGCGCAGGCGTTGGACGGCGAGGTCCCGCTGTCGGAGGCGGCGAGCATGCAGGATGCGGTCGCGCAGGCGGCGGCGATCGCCCGGCCCGGGGATACGGTCCTCCTCTCGCCGGCCTGCGCCAGTTTCGATATGTTCGACAGTTACGAGCATCGCGGGCGGGTCTTCGCCGAGGCGGTGCGGGGACTCGGATCATGACGGTCGCCGCCCGCCAGGTGCGTGGGAATCCAGCGCGCAGCACACAACGCAGGCGCGAGCGTTCGGTCGCCGGGGTGGACTACCCCTTGCTCATTTGTGCGCTCGGGTTGGTGGCGTTCGGCTTTGTGATGGTGGCCTCGGCATCGATGTCGATCGCATCCAACTGCTGCAACGATCCCTTCTATTATGTGACGCGGCACGGCTTGGCCTTGGGTCTCGCCTTAACCGCGGCTGTGTTGGCCTACAGCGTGCCCGTTGATTGGTGGGAGCGCGGCGGGGTTTGGCTTTTGCTGCTCGGCCTTCTGTCGCTGGTGCTGGTGCTGGTGCCGGGCGTGGGTCGCGAGGTCAACGGCGCGACGCGCTGGATCCCGCTCGGTCCACTGAACCTTCAGCCCTCCGAGCTGGTGAAGTTGTTTGCCGTCCTCTATGTCTCCGGCTACCTGGTGCGCCATGCCGACGACGTGGTCAACCGGATCTCGGGGTTCATCCGGCCCATGATTTTGATCGGAATCGCCGGTACGCTGATCCTCCAGCAGCCGGACTTCGGGACCACGGCAGTGATGCTGGCGACTGTCATGGGCATGCTGTTTTTGGGCGGTGTCAGCCTCATGCCCTTCGTGGTCTTGTTCCTGGTTGTCGCCGCCGGGCTCTTGGTGCTGATCATCATCTCGCCCTATCGATTACAGCGTGTCACCTCTTTTCTCGATCCGTTTCAGGATCCGTTCAACACGGGCTATCAGTTGAGCCAGGCCTTGATCGCTTTCGGGCGAGGCGAATGGCTCGGTGTGGGGCTTGGCAACGGGATTCAGAAGCAGTTCTTCCTTCCGGAGGCCCATACGGACTTCATCGCATCGGTCGTGGGCGAGGAGCTCGGTCTGGTCGGGATGCTGGTGCTGATCGCGGCCTTCGCGTTCCTGACGTGGCGGGCCTTCTCGATCGGGGCGCGCGCGGAGGCCGTCGGCGAGCGGTTCTCCGCCTATGTCGCCCAGGGGATCGGCCTTGGTCTCGGTCTGCAGGCCTTCGTGAATATCGGCGTGAACGTCGGAATGTTGCCGACCAAGGGCTTGACGCTGCCCTTCATGAGCTACGGGAGCAACAGCCTGATCGCCGCCTGTATGTCGATCGCGATCCTGCTGCGGATCGACGCGACGGTGCGTCGCATCGAGGCCGAGAAGGGACCCGCACGGGGAATGCCATGGGTACGCGCGTAGCCGTCATGGCAGGGGGTACCGGCGGGCATGTCTTTCCTGCGCTTGCGGTTGCCGAGCGTCTGCGCGAGCAAGGTGTGAGTGTCTTTTGGATCGGCACGCGTCGCGGGATGGAGTCGCGACTGGTGCCCGAGCACGGCTTGGAGATGGAGTGGATCCGCATCGAGGGTCTGCGCGGCAAGGGGATCACTCAGATCCTCGGCGCCCCCTTCAAGATTGCGGTTGCACTCTGGCAGGCTGCACGGATCCTGCGTCGGCGTCGTCCGTCGGTGGTCTTGGGGATGGGTGGATTCGCCTCCGGCCCCGGTGGTCTGGCCGCTCGTGTGCTGGGGTTTCCGCTGGTGATCCACGAGCAGAACTTCGTGCCCGGGATGACCAATCAGTGGTTGGCGCGAATCGCCACGCGGGTGTTCGAGGCCTTTCCCGGGAGCTTCCCGGGTGCGCGTGGTGCGCAAGCTTGCGGGAATCCGGTGCGCCGCGCGATCGTCGATCTGCCGCCACCGCGCGAGCGTCTGGCGCGGCGCCGCACGGAAGGGACCGCCGAGCCGGCTCGGCTGCTCGTTTTGGGCGGCTCGCTCGGGGCTCAAGTCCTCAATGAGATGGTCCCCGCCGCGCTGGCGGGGCTGCCGACGGAGCTGCGTCCGAGCGTGCACCATCAGGCCGGCGAGCGCACGCTCGAGACCGCTCGGGCGGGCTATCGGGCGGTCGGTGTCGAGGCGGAGGTTGTTTCCTTTATCAACGACATGGCCGCGGCCTACGGTTGGGCCGACTTAGTCGTGTGCCGGGCCGGCGCGCTCACGGTCTCGGAGCTGGCCGCGGCAGGCGTCGCCTCGGTTTTGGTGCCGTATCCATTCGCGGTCGATGATCATCAGGTTGGCAATGCTCGCTATCTGGCTGATGTCGGCGCGGCGCGACTCGTCATTCAGCGCGATCTGACCCTTGCCGGTTTGACTGCACTGCTCCATGAATTGCTGGGCGATCGCGAGACGCTGTCGACGATGGCCGATGCGGCCCGCGCGTGCGCGCAGCCGGATGCCGCGGGACGGATCGCGGCTGCTTGTTTAGAGGTTGCCGGTCGATGAACGCACATCTTCAACATACCGCCGCCCGGATGGGTCGGGTTCGCCGACTCCACTTCGTGGGGATCGGTGGCTCCGGGATGAGCGGCATCGCCGAGCTGATGGCCAATTTGGGCTACGAGGTCGCGGGGTCGGATCTGCGCGAGAGCGACGCGACGCGTCGCCTCGAGGGGTTGGGCGTCGAGGTCTTCATCGGACACCGGGCCGAGCAGGTCGCGGATGCCGACGCCGTCGTGGTGTCGAGCGCGATCGACGAGACCAATCCCGAGATCCAGAGCGCTCGCGCCGGACGTATCCCGATCGTGCGTCGTGCCGAGATGCTCGCCGAGCTGATGCGCTTCTACTACGGCGTCGCGGTGGCCGGCACGCACGGTAAGACGACAACCACCAGTCTGGTGGCCAGCATTTTGGCCGAGGGCGGGCTCGATCCGACCTTCGTGATCGGCGGTCGTCTCAACAGCGCGGGCGCCAATGCCAAGCTGGGGACCACCAAGTATCTGGTCGCCGAGGCCGACGAGAGCGATGCCTCCTTCCTCTACCTGCAGCCCATGATCTCGATCGTCACCAATATCGATGCCGATCACATGCACACCTACGGCAACGACTTCAATCGGTTGCGCAGCACCTTCATGGAGTTTTTGCACCATCTGCCCTTCTACGGGCTTGCGGTGCTCTGTATCGACGACGATGAGATTCGTGCCCTGGTCGAGTCGATGCCGCGCCCGGTGCGCACCTACGGCACGCGCCCGGAGGCCGACGTGCGCGCGGTCGAGATCCGGCAGGACGGCATGCGCACCCGTTTTAGCGTCGAGGCGCGTGACCTCGAGACCCCGTTGGAGATCGATCTCAATCTGCCGGGTCGGCACAACGTGCTGAACTCGCTGGCGGCCATCAGCGTCGCGCTCGAGCTGGGTGTCGAGGAGGAGGCGATCGTGCGCGCCTTGTCCCGTTTCGAAGGGGTCGGGCGTCGTTTCATGATCAGCGAGCTGACCGACATGCGCGGTCGCCGATGGCTCTTGGTCGACGACTACGGGCACCACCCGCGCGAGATCGCGGCCACCTTGGCGGCGGCACGCGCCGGGTGGCCCGGGCGCCGGCTGGTCTTGGTCTTCCAGCCCCATCGGTATACGCGGACCCAGGAGCAGTTCGAGGACTTCGTGGCGGTGCTGTCCAGCCCGGACGCGCTGGTTCTGTGCGAGGTCTACCCGGCCGGCGAGGCGCCGATCCCGGGCGCGGACGGGCGTGCATTGAGCCGCGCGATCCGCACGCGCGGGGAGTTGGACCCGGTGTTCGCACAGTCGATCGACGAGGTGTCGGGTCTCTTGGACAACCTGGTGCTCGACGGCGATATGGTGCTGGTGATGGGGGCCGGCGACATCGGCGGCCTAGCGGCGCGTTTGCCGAGCCTGATGGTCGGGTCGGGGCCATGATGGGTGAGCTGCGCGAGCGCGAGCCACTCTCCCGCCACACCAGCTGGCGGGTCGGGGGGCCTGCGCGCCGCTTCTATCGGCCGACGGATACGGCGGATCTGGCCGCCTTCCTGGCGCGACTCGACCCGCAGGAGCCGCTCTTGTGGCTGGGTCTCGGGAGCAATCTGCTGGTGGACGACGCCGGTTTTCCCGGCACCGTGATCCAGACCCAGGCCTGCCTAACACTTTTGGAACGGCGAGGTGCGACCGGAATCCATGCCGAGTCCGGCGTCTCCTGCGCCAAGGTGGCTCGGTTTGCGTCGCGGCACGATCTGGTCGGGTGCGAGTTTCTCGCCGGAATCCCCGGCACCATGGGTGGCGCGCTGGCCATGAACGCGGGCGCCTGGGGCGGCGAGACCTGGGCACATGTGGTCTCGGTGCGGACCATCGATCGCGTCGGTCGGATTCGCGAGCGGGTGCCCGGCGATTTCACCATTGGCTACCGCGAGGTCATCGGGCCGCCCGGCGAGTGGTTCCTGGACGTCGCGCTCGAGCTCGCCCCCGGCGACGGTAAGGCGGGGATGGCGCGGATCCGCGAGCTGCTCGACCGGCGTGCGCAGACACAGCCCGTGGGGCTGCCGAGTTGCGGATCCGTGTTTCGCAATCCGCCCGGCGATCATGCTGCGCGCCTGATCGAGGCGGAGGGGCTCAAGGGGTATCGGATCGGCGGTGCTCAGGTGTCCGAGAAGCACGCGAATTTCATCATCAACACGGGCGAGGCCAGAGCCGCGGACATCCAAGCACTGATCGAGCTGGTGCAGCGCCGGGTCGAGGCTGCCACCGGTATCAGGCTGGTGCCCGAGGTCAAACGCATTGCCGGAGAGCATCCATGACGCCAGAGAAAATCAGGGCACGTGCTCGGTTCGGAAAGGTCGCGGTGCTCCTCGGCGGGCGCGCGGCGGAACGCGAGATCTCGCTCAAGAGCGGGAGTGCCGTGCTGGCGGCCCTGCTGCGTCAAGGCATCGACGCTCACGCATTGGATCCGGACGAGTGTGTTCTCGAGCACCTTCGCACCGGGGGTTTCGATCGTGCCTTCATCATCCTGCACGGACGCGGCGGCGAAGACGGTCAGATCCAAGGCGCCCTGGAGACCATCGGGATGCCCTACACGGGCTCGGGTGTGCTGGGATCAGCGCTCGGCATGGACAAGTATCGCTGTAAGCTGGCCTGGGCCGGGTGCAGCCTGCCGACGGCCACCTCGGTATTGCTGCGCACGGATGCCGATTTGGCGGCTGCCGAGGCGCTCGGCTTCCCGCTCATGATCAAGCCGGTCCACGAGGGATCGAGCATCGGGATGGCACGGGTCGAGGACACGGACTCACTCGCCGATGCCTGGCGCACGGCGCGCGGTTACGACGCACTGGTCCTCGCCGAGCGGTGGATTCACGGCGCCGAATACACCTGCGCCGTGCTCGGACGGGAGGCACTCCCCATGATCCGGCTCGAAACGCCGCACGCCTTCTACGACTTCGAGGCCAAGTATCGGGCGGACAGCACGCGCTATCACTGCCCCTGCGGTTTGCCCGAAGCGGAGGAGTCGCGCCTGCAACGACTCGCGCTCGACGCCTTCGAGGCCACCGGCGCGAGTGGTTGGGGCCGGGTCGACCTGATGGTCGACGGGAGCGGAGAGCCGTTCCTGCTGGAGATCAATACGGTGCCGGGCATGACCGACCACAGCCTGGTCCCGATGGCTGCGCGGGCGGCGGGGCTGGACTTCGACACCCTGGTTTTGCGCATCCTCGAGACGAGTCTCGACCGTGGCTGATCCGACACGCATTACCCCCCCGGTCGTGGAGGTGCGTCCGCGTCGCTCCGGGCGTTGGCTCGCTCTGGTCGGATTCCTTTTGATCTCGGCGATGGCGAGCGGGGTTTGGCTGCTCGGTCATTGGGAGCCGCAGCTGTTGCCGGTGCGCATCATCGCGGTGGAGGGCGAGCTGCATCATCACTCCTCGCGTTTGTTGCAGGAGACCATCAGCGAGCGACTGAGCGGCGGTATCCTGACGGCGGATCTGAAGGATTTGAAGCAGGCCGCGGAGGATCTGGCTTGGGTCGGGCGAGCCACCGTGCGTCGCGTCTGGCCGGATCGGCTGCAGGTCGAGGTCGAGGAGCACCGCCCGATCGCGCGTTGGAATCGCGATGGTTTGGTGACCGCCGAGGGCATCGTTTTTCGGCCCGGCACGGGCACCGTCCCGGCGGGTCTGCCGCTGCTCGAAGGCGAGGATCGACGTGCACCCGAGGTGGTGAAGCGCTATGCGAAGTGGCGCGACGATCTGATGTTGATCGGTCATCTCATTCAGACGCTCTCGGTCGACCCGCGTGGGGCGTGGCGGGTCGAGCTGGTCATGGGGGTCGAGTTGTATCTCGGCACGGAGGCGGTCGATCAACGGCTGGCGCGCTACATCGCCAGCGCGACGCAGTTGGAGGCGGCCGGCCAGCCACTGGTGGTGGACCTGCGCTACAGCAACGGTTTCGCCGTGAAATGGTCAGCGAACGCCGAGCCGCAGGCTCGTGCGACAACGGATCGCCCGACGCGATCCGGCAAACGAGGATAAGACCGGATGTCGAGACGTAACGACAAGAATCTATTGGTGGGCCTGGATATCGGGACATCGAAGGTCGCCGCCTTGGTCGGCGAGCTCAAGGACGACAACCAGATCGAGATCATCGGTATCGGCACCCACCCTTCGCGGGGTCTGAAGAGGGGTGTGGTGGTCGACATTGAATCGACCGTCCAGTCGATTCAGCGTGCGGTCGAGGAGGCCGAGCTAATGGCCGGCTGCGAGATCCACTCGGTACATGCCGGGATCGCCGGCAGCCATGTGCGCAGCCTCAACTCGCACGGCATCACCGCGATCAAGGAGGTCGAGGTCACCCAGGCGGATGTCGATCGTGTCATCGATGCGGCGCGCGCCGTGGCGATCCCGGCCGATCAGAAGATTCTGCATATCCTGCCGCAGGAATTCATCATCGACGACCAGGAGGGCATCCGCGAGCCGATCGGGATGTGCGGCGTGCGGCTCGAAGCCCGCGTGCACATGGTCACGGGTGCAGTGAGTGCGGCGCAGAACATCATCAAGTGCATCCGTCGCTGCGGCCTCGAGGTCGATGACCTGGTGCTCGCGCAGCTGAGCTCGAGCTACTCGGTGCTCGGCGACGACGAGAAGGAGCTCGGTGTCTGTGTCGTCGACATCGGCGGCGGGACGACGGATCTCGCCGTCTTCACCGACGGGGCGATTCGGCACACCGCGGTGATTCCGATCGCCGGCGATCAGGTCACCAACGACATCGCGGTGGCACTGCGCACGCCGACCCAGCATGCCGAGCTGATCAAGGTCAAGCATGCCTGCGCCCTGGCGCAACTGGCGGCCAACAGCGAGTCCATCGAGGTGCCGAGCATCGGCGATCGCCCGCCGCGCAGGCTCTCGCGCCAGACCCTGGCCGAGGTGGTCGAGCCCCGTTACGAGGAGCTCCTGACCCTGCTCCACAACGAGCTGCGGCGCAGCGGTTTCGAGGACTTGGTCGCAGGCGGCGTGGTGCTGACCGGCGGCAGCTCGAAGATGGACGGTCTGATCGAGCTGGCCGAGGAGGTCTTCCACATGCCGGTTCGTCTCGGCGTCCCGCAGTACGTGATCGGGATGGACGAGGTGGTGAACAATCCGATCTATTCGACCGGCGTAGGCCTGTTGATGTACGCGCGTCAGCACCGTTTCTCGCGGCGTCCGGAGATCGGAGATTCCGCCGGCCTGCGTGGGGCTTGGTCGCGGATGCGCAGTTGGTTTCAGGGCAATTTCTAATGGAACCGCGTAGGGTGCGACATTGCGGCATTTACCTGTCGGACGGGCGTTGCGCGGATCCAGGCGCTTCCAGCCAACGCGGTTTAAGTGGCCAGGATGATCCTGCAACGGAGCTCAGGTCCCGTTGCAGAAGGGTTGGGATGGGTCTTCCATCAAACCCCATCGGTCGGGGGGCCGCGGCCTGCGGTCTCGGGCTGCGACGCATCTTGCGTCGCGGCGGTGTCGGGGGGCGTCCGCGCCGAGGCGCGCACGTACGAGGTTATATAGGTCGTGCAACAAACGCATTCGAGAGGAGACAACAGTATGTTTGAGCTTATGGATACCCACAGTCAGAACGCCGTCATCAAGGTCGTCGGCGTCGGTGGCGGCGGCGGGAACGCGGTCAACCACATGGTCGCCGCGACCATTGAAGGGGTCGACTTTATCTGTGCCAATACCGACGCTCAGGCGTTGAAGAGCTCGCAGGTGAAGACCATCCTCCAGCTCGGTGCCGGCATCACCAAGGGGTTGGGTGCGGGTGCCGACCCCGAGGTCGGTCGCAATTCCGCGATGGAGGACCGCGATCGCATTCAAGAGGCGCTGGAAGGTGCGGACATGGTTTTCATCACCGCAGGCATGGGCGGCGGGACCGGCACGGGTGCCGCGCCGGTCGTCGCGCAGGTTGCGAAGGAGCTCGGGATCCTGACGGTTGCGGTCGTGACCAAGCCGTTTCCGTTCGAGGGGACCAAGCGTCGTCGCATCGCCGAGGAAGGGATTGCCGAGTTGGCCAAGCACGTCGACTCCTTGATTACCATCCCCAACGAAAAGCTTCTGGCGGTTCTGGGCAAGGATATGAGCCTGCTCGGTGCCTTCAGCGCTGCCAACGACGTGCTGTTGCATGCGACCCAAGGCATTGCCGAGCTGATTACCCGTCCGGGGCTGATCAACGTCGACTTCGCCGACGTCAAGACCGTCATGTCGGAGATGGGCGTGGCCATGATGGGAACGGGTGCCGCGCGCGGCGAGCATCGTGCCCGCGAGGCGGCCGAGGCCGCCATCCGCAGCCCGCTGCTGGAGGATATCGACCTTGCCGGTGCGAAGGGCATCCTGGTCAATATCACCGCCGGACTGAGCCTGACCATCGGCGAGTTCGACGAGGTCGGCAATACGGTGCGTGATTTCGCCGACGACGATGCAACGGTCGTGGTGGGCACCGTGATCGATCCGGTGCTGGACGACGAGCTGCGGGTCACCGTCGTGGCGACCGGGCTGGGCGAGCGCCGCGTTATGCTCAAACGTCAGGGTGCCCAGGAAGCGGCAGCGATGCATCTGGTCAGCAGTACGGGCAGCAACGAGAGTGCGCCCAACTACAACGACCTGGGGCGTCCCGCCATCTATCGCCGCGGCGGCGGCGCCGCAGCGGTGGCGGAAGCAGTGGTCGAGAGCGATCTCGACTATCTCGATATCCCGGCGTTCCTGCGCCGCCAAGCGGATTGATCAGGGGTTTCCCTGTATCCAATAGTTCTTATAAAACAGTTATCTTCAAAATGGTTCGTCATTGATCTTGATAAACGTCGGGGAAAACCCTAAGCTTGTCGGCAGGTGGCTCGCGTGCGAGCCGCAAAACAACATGACGAATGGAAAACGATCGTGGCTCCGGCATGGATTCGCCGGGTCACGCTCGGTCGTCGATCAGCCGGCAACGGATGCCGACAGCCGCCACGGCTTGCGATGGGAGACCTCGACCGATGCTCAAGCAGCGTACTTTGAAGAATGTGATCCGGGCGACTGGCGTCGGTCTGCATACCGGCGAGAAGATTCCTTTGACCTTGCGGCCGGCGGCTCCCGATACGGGGATTATCTTCCGCCGGGTCGACTTGGAGGCGCCCGTCGAGATCAAGGCGACACCCTTCAATGTCGGCGACACCCGTCTGTCGACGACCTTGGTCAAGGGCGATGTTCGCGTCGCGACAGTCGAGCATATCCTGTCGGCCTTTGCCGGACTCGGGATCGACAACGCCTATGTCGATGTCGGCGCCGCCGAGGTGCCGATCATGGACGGCAGTGCCGGGCCCTTCGTGTTCCTGATTCAGTCGGCGGGGATGGAAGAGCAGAATCGCGCCAAACGATTCATCCGAATCAAGCGGCCGGTCGAGGTGCGCGACGGCGACAAGTACGCCCGCTTTACGCCTTACAACGGCTTCAAGGTGGAGTTCTCGATCGACTTCGACCACCCCGCGTTCCATGCACGGTCCAACCGAGCGATCGTGGACTTCTCGACGTCCTCGTTCGTGAAGGAGGTCAGCCGGGCACGAACCTTCGGTTTTCTGCGCGAGATCGAGGCCTTGCGTGCTCAGAATCTTGCCTTGGGCGGCAGTCTGGACAACGCGGTCGTCGTGGACGAATACCGTGTTCTCAACGACGAAGGTTTGCGTTACGAAGACGAGTTCGTTAAGCACAAGATCCTGGATGCGATCGGCGACCTCTATCTCCTGGGACATACCCTGATCGGGTCCTTCCAGGCACACAAGTCCGGGCATGCGCTCAACAACAACCTGCTGCGGGCCTTGGTGGCCGACGCCAGTGCGTGGGAAGAGGTGGTGTTCGCAGACTCCGCCGAATCTCCCATCTGCTATGCGCATCCGTTGGCACTGGCTTAGTCCGCATTCGGAGCGTGCGTCGTTCCGGCGTCGGGCGCTCCCAGCGGCTCATCCCTTCCGTCCCCGGCCGCCGTTTTAGCGGCCGGGTTATGGTGGTTGGCGAAACGCCGAAAGACCTCGGCCAACGTCGGGTCCGGCATCCCGTCCGCCGCGGCGAGCAGATGTGCGATCGCTCGACGGCTCAACCGGCTGCCGCCGCTCGGTGGCACCGCTGGACCTTGAGCTGGCTCGGCTGGTTGTCCCGTTTTAGTGTCGCGTTCCGTCCGAATCCGGACCTGAGTCGCGACCTTGACGACGCCGTCGCGCTCGAGCGATCGACTCAGGTCCTCGATCAGGAAGCGTGCGCGGGTAACCCAGGCCGGCGAATCGAAAAAGAGTGTCAGGACACCATCGGCAAGCACGGCGTCGCGGCAATGCGCCCGCAGCGGATCCGGGAGTCGACTCAGCACCATCCCGAGCAATGCCAGCTCGCGGTCTCTGTGCTCCAGATGCTTACGAATGAGACGGTTGGACTGAAGCAGCTCGCGAACATGAGCCAATCCCGGATGAAGCATCGGAGGTAATCCTCGACATGCAAATGGCTGACCGAGAGCCATTCCGATGGTTGCTCGCGCCGAAAAACGAATCGACCTGAGGCCGGATTGTGGCGACAATCGCGCTTTGTGCCCAGCGCCAATACAGCTTAAGACCGCAGCAGAGGGAAGACGATGCACCACCTCGACCGACGAAAAACCGATCGTGGACAGGCCGTTATAACACTCTTGGCCGTAACCTTGTTCACCGTAGCTGGCGTAGGATTGGGATTTTGGATAGGGCATTACCAACATCTGACGACACTTGTCGACAATCAAGCTCCGCCGGCGCTCACTCCCCGATCCTCGCCCGCTCCTCTTCTACCTATTGCCGATCCTGCCGCCTCCGACGATCTCGATGCGATTGCCTCCCGCGTCGGTGAGATGCAAGCCGAGCTCTTCAGGCTCAACGCACTCGGCGAGCGACTGGTTCAGATGTCCGGACTGAGCCCCGAAGAATTCGATTTCGAGAATCCCCCTCCGCGGGGCGGTGCCGAAGACGGGCCGGCGCGAGACTTTACGATCCGTGAGATCGCGAGCGAGCTCGGCAGCATGGTCAGTCTGGTGCAGGATCGCAAGCGTAAGCTCGAGGTCCTCGAAGATGTCATCCTGGACAAGGACCTCACCGCGCAGGCGATGCCCTCCGGTTGGCCGGTCCGCTCCGGTTACATCACCTCGAGATTCGGTTTTCGGGTACATCCCATTAAGAAAAGGCGCCTCTTTCACGACGGCGTCGACTTCGCAAGTCCACGCGGAACACCGATCGTCGCCGTCGCCGACGGTGTCGTGACCTTTAGCGGTCGCAAGGGTGGATACGGGCGCATGGTCGATATCCGGCATGTCAACGGGCTGGTCACGCGCTATGCCCACAACCAGGACAATCTGGTCAAGGAGGGCCAGATGGTCCGGCAGGGACAGAAGATCGCGACGGTCGGGTCCTCCGGGACCGCGACCGGTCCGCATGTCCATTTCGAGGTTCTCAAGGACGGTAAGGCGGTCGATCCCTTCCGCTATATCGACCGTCAGCCCAGGCCCGTGCTGGCCGGCGCGTCCGAGGATCAACCCGGCTAAACCGCGCCCAGTGCGGTATGTGAGGTTTTTGGATGGGATCGGCCCCGGGCGCGCATCCGATGCCACCTGCGGTTGTCATTGAATTCCGGTATCATGCCGGGATTTTCCCGATAGGTCTCAAACGTATCCGATGGTCAAGCATCTGTTCAAGAAGGTCTTCGGCAGCCGGAATGACCGGCTCGTCAAGACCCTGCTCAAGTCCGTCGCACGGATCAACGCCTTCGAGCCCGAGCTCGCGCCACTCTCCGATCAGGCCCTCGCCGCGAAGACGACCGAGTTTCGGGAGCGTCTTGCCGCGGGCGCCGATCTCGAAAGCCTGATCCCCGAGGCATTCGCGGTCGTGCGCGAGGCATCCAAGCGAACGCTCGGCCTGCGCCACTTCGACGTGCAGATGGTCGGCGGCATGGTGCTCAACGACGGGAAGATCGCCGAGATGCGCACCGGCGAGGGCAAGACCCTGGTCGCGACCCTTTCGGCCTACCTCAATGCGCTCCCGAGCAAAGGCGTTCACGTGGTCACGGTCAATGACTATCTGGCTCGCCGCGACGCGGCCTGGATGGGGCAGATCTACCATTTCCTGGGCCTGTCCACCGGCGTCATCAATTCATCGGGCGGGACGGGTCCGGACTCCGCATCCTACCTCTTCGATCCGAGCTACGAGCCGCCGGTCGGTCAAGGTTACCGCCACATGCGCCCGGTCTCCCGCAAGGAGACCTACGCAGCGGACATCACCTACGGCACCAACAACGAGTTCGGGTTCGACTACCTGCGCGACAACATGGCCTTCGTGGCCGAGCAGCGCGTGCAGCGCGACCCCTTCTACGCCATCGTCGACGAGGTCGACTCCATCCTCATCGACGAGGCGCGTACCCCGCTCATCATCTCCGGTCCGTCCGAGGGGAGCACGGATCTCTACAAGCACATCGACAAGATCATCCCGCGCCTGACCCGCCAAGCCCCCATCACCAACGAAGAGGGTCAGCCCGACTTCGGTCCCGGTGATTATTCGGTCGACGAGAAGGCGCGCCAAGTCTATCTGAGCGAGGAGGGCCACGAGCACGTCGAGCAGATGCTCGTGGAGATCGGTCTCCTCGCCGAGGAAGGCGGTCTCTATGATCCGGCCAATATCGTCCTGATGCACCACGTCTACGCGGCGCTGCGTGCGCATGCGTTGTTTCAGAAGAACGTCGAGTACATTGTGCGCGACGGTCAGATCATCATCGTCGACGAGTTCACCGGGCGCACCATGCCGGGCCGGCGTTGGTCGGAGGGTCTGCATCAGGCGGTCGAGGCCAAAGAAGGGGTCGCGATCCAGCCCGAAAACCAGACGATGGCCTCGATCACCTTCCAGAACCTCTTTCGGCTCTATCCCAAGCTCTCGGGCATGACCGGCACGGCGGATACCGAGGCCTACGAGTTCCAGCAGATCTACGGTTTGGAGGTCGTCGTCATCCCGACCAATCAGCCCATGGTCCGCGAGGATCGGGGCGACCTCGTCTATCTGACCCAGGAGGAGAAGTACGAGGCCATCGTCGAGGATATCCGCGACTGCATCGCCCGTGGCCAGCCCGCCCTCGTGGGTACCGCCTCGATCGAGACCTCGGAGCTGATCGACCGACTGCTCGGCGAGCAGAAGATCCCGCATGAGGTCCTGAACGCCAAGCAGCATGAGCGCGAGGCCGGAATCATCGCCCAGGCCGGCCGTCCCGGCGCCATCACCATCGCCACCAACATGGCCGGTCGCGGGACCGATATCGTGCTCGGCGGCAATCTCGAGTCCGAGCTCGAGGAGGCCGGTCCCGACGCCGATCGCGACGCCATCCGCGCCGCCTGGAAGGAACGCCACGCCCGGGTGGTGGCGTCCGGCGGACTGCATGTCGTGGGCACCGAGCGGCACGAGTCCCGTCGTATCGACAACCAGCTGCGCGGTCGCTCCGGTCGCCAAGGCGACCCGGGCTCCTCGCGCTTCTATCTGTCGCTCGAAGACAATTTGATGCGTATCTTCGCCTCCGACCGCGTCGGCAAGATGATGCAGAAGCTCGGCATGCAGAAGGGCGAGGCGATCGAGCACCCCTGGGTGACCAAGGCGATCGAGAACGCCCAGCGCAAGGTCGAAGGGCGCAACTTCGATATCCGCAAGCAGCTGCTCGAATACGACGACGTCGCCAACGATCAGCGCAAGGTCATCTATCGCCAACGCCGCGAGCTGATGGACTGCGTCGATGTCTCCGATACCGTCACCGCGATGCGCGACGATGCCCTGACGCGTCTGATCAATACCTATGTGCCGCCCGAGAGTCTCGAAGAGCAGTGGGACGTGGAGGGACTGAGTGTCGCGCTGAACGAGCATTTCGGCGGTGACTGGCCGATCCGCAAGTGGCTCGACGAGGATGACTCTCTCCACGAGGAGCCGCTGCGCGCACGCATCCACGATACCCTGGCTTCGGCCTATGCCGAGCGCGAGAAGCTCGTCGGCTCGCCGACCATGCGCCAGATCGAGAGGGCGGTCATGCTCCAGACTCTCGACACCCAGTGGAAGGACCATCTCGCCGCGATGGACTATCTGCGCCAAGGGATCCATCTGCGTGGCTACGCACAGAAAAACCCCAAGCAGGAGTACAAGCGCGAGGCCTTCGAGATGTTCTCCGCGATGCTCGACAGCATCAAGCACGACGTCGTAGCCACCCTCGCCAAACTCCAGGTGCAGACGCAGCCCGGTTCCGAGGCCCAGCCGGTCGCCGCGCTCGGGGCGGCGCCTGTTCGGGAAAGGGAGTTCGAGTTCAAGCACGAGCGCTTCGAGGGTTTCGGGCCGGGGCCAGGGTCCGCGGAGGACGCGGAGCCCGACCGTCGCGACCGGGCGAGCGCCCGCGGTGCCGAGGACGCGCATGCTCAACCCTATGTCCGCGGCGATCGCAAGGTGGGCCGCAACGAGCCCTGTCCCTGCGGCTCGGGCAAGAAGTACAAGCAATGCCACGGCAAGGCGAGCTGAGCGGCACCATGACGCCGTCCGAGCAGCCCACCTCCGATCACGGCGAGTCGGACCAAACCTGGCTTCCCGTCGGGGGCGTGCGTCTGGCCACGGGGGCGGCCGGCATTCGTTATCAGGGACGTGACGATCTGGTCATCCTGGAGCTCGCCCCCGGCAGCCGATGTGCGGCCGTCTTTACCCGCAATGCCTTCTGCGCCGCGCCCGTGAGGGTCGCCAAGGCCCACTTGGGTCAAAGGATGCCGCGCTACCTGCTGATCAACGCCGGTAACGCCAACGCCGGGACAGGTCGGCGCGGGATGGCGGACGCCGAGGCGAGCTGCGTGGCACTCGCTGCTGTCGGCGACTGTGTCGCGGAGGAGGTCCTGCCCTTCTCGACCGGTGTGATCGGCGAGCACTTGCCGGTCGATCGTATTTCCTCCGCACTGCCGGGCTTGCTCGGTCGATTGCATGCATCCGATTGGCCCGCCGCGGCGCGGGCCATCATGACCACGGATCGGGTGTCCAAGTTGGTTTCGCGCCGCTTCCAGATCGACGGGTGCACCGCCTCGATCACCGGGATCGCCAAAGGCGCCGGGATGATCTGTCCGAACATGGCGACCATGCTCGCCTTCATCGCGACCGATGCCGCCGTGTCGCCCGATCTGCTCCACGCCTGCTTGGGCTCGGCGGTCGCCCGCTCGTTCAATGCCATTACGGTCGACGGCGATACCTCGACCAACGACGCCTGCGTGCTGGCTGCAACCGGGGCCTGCGGGAACACAGAGATCCGCGACGGCGCGTCGCCGGAGTACGCTGCACTCCAGAGCGCCGTCGATGCGGTCTGCCTTGAGCTGGCGACCGCCATCGTTCGCGATGCCGAAGGTGCGACCAAGCTGGTGACCGTGCAAGTCGAAGGCGCGGCCGATGTCGAGGAGGCCCGCGCGGTCGCCTACACCATCGCCCATTCGCCCTTGGTGAAGACGGCGCTCTTCGCGTCCGATCCCAATTGGGGCCGCATCCTGGCCGCCGTAGGACGTGCGGGTCTTCGGGATCTCGATATCGATCGGATCCGAATCCACCTTGGCGAGGTCTTGATCGTCGATGCCGGCGGTCGCGCACCCGACTATACCGAGGAGGCCGGAGCCGCCGTCATGGCCGAGCCCGAGATCCTGATCAGCGTCTCGCTTGGTCGGGGTCCGGCCGAGGCACGGGTCTTGACCTGCGATCTCTCCTACGACTACGTCCGGATCAACGCCGAATACCGCAGTTGAGCGTCGAGCTGATTCATGTGATGGTCGGCGCGATTGCCGACCCGGTGGGACGCGTGCTGGTCACCAAGCGCCACGATCACGTCCATCAGGGCGGACTGTGGGAGTTTCCGGGTGGCAAGCTCGAGTCCGGCGAGTCGCCCGAGCAGGGCCTAGCGCGCGAGCTGGCCGAAGAGCTGGGCATCGAGGTCCGCGACAGCCGTCCGCTGATCCGCATCCGACACCATTACGGCGACCGGCTTGTTCTGCTGGATGTCCGCCGTGTCCGATCCTACGCGGGCGTCCCTGTCGGTCTGGAGGGTCAACCCCTCGCCTGGCAACGACCCGAGACCATGGATCCGGCCTGCTTCCCCGCGGCCGATCGCCCCATCATCACCGCGCTGCGTCTGCCCGGCCGCATGTTGATCACGGGTCCGGACCCGCTCAGACCCGAGGTCTTTCTGGCGCGCCTGGCGCGCGCCGTCGCGAGCGGCATAAGGCTCGTCCAATTGCGTGCGCACGAGCTGGATCAGGCCGACTATCGGAATCTGGCACGAGACGCCTTCAGGCTCTGCGCGCAAAGCGGTGCACGTCTCCTCTTGAATCGCGATCCTTACGAGACGCTCGATATCCCGCGTCACGGCCTGCATCTCCACGGCCAGACCCTCGCAGGACTGAGCGGGCGTCCGGGTCTGCCCGACGACCTCGTCGGTGCCTCTTGTCACGTGGCCGAAGACCTCCTGCGCGCGGCGCGCCTCGGGCTCGACTATGCGCTGCTCTCGCCCGTTCAGCCGACCGCCTCGCATCCGGACGTCGAGCCGCTCGGCTGGCGCCGCTTCGCCGAGCTTGCCGACGCGGCGACACTCCCGGTCTATGCGCTGGGCGGCTTGACGGGTTCGGATCTGGAGGTCGCCCGTGAGCATGGCGCGCAGGGTGTGGCGGCGATTCGAGGCTTTTGGCCGATCGATTGATCGGTTTAATGTGCCCCCGGCGAACGCTCGCTCATAGGCGAATCCTCGTCGGGATCCTCCTCCGTTCCGGGGATTCGGTGATTCTCGTCCAGCCACTCGCCCAGATCGACCAAACGGCAGCGCTTGCTGCAGAAGGGGCGCCACGGTGACTCCGGACCCCAAACGACAGACTTGCCGCAACGCGGACAGGCGACGATCGTGTGCGGGACGCGGTTCAAAAGACGCAGCAGGTCAGCTTGAAGGGGATGTTTTCCGGGATCTGAGACGGCCGCCCTTGGGATCCGGTCTTCATAAAACGGATGCTGAAGCGGCTCTTGTGTCCGCTGATCTCGGGATAGAGTGTGCCGGACCCGTTGATGCCGACCCGTACCATCTGCGCAGGCGCCTGGACATCGAGTGACTCCTGGAAGAAACCGCCCTCCGCGAGCACCTGACGCGGCGCTGCGCTGGTACGGGCAAGCGAGAGGAGGAGTCGGATCGCCCGCTCCGCCGGCCGGAGATCCTGCAGCCAGTGGTCGAGTCGCGCCTGCCTGACCTCCGGCGCCTGGATGAGCCAGTGATGGAACTGGGGCAAATCGAAGCTGCAGGCCCCGCCCGGAATACTGCTGCGCTGGGAGACGCTTTTGAGAAGATCGTCCTCGCGGGCGATCTGCCCGATGGGTCCGGACAGGCGTTGGACGCCGCCGACGGCATCTGCAAGGTCGCGGAGCACCTGCTCCAATGCCCGCGGATCCACCCCGGGCTGATCCCCGAAACGTTTGAGGGCGGCCATGTTGCGATCGAGCTCCTTGAGCAGCTCGTTCTTGACGTCCGCGCGCGCGGTCACCGAGGCGATGTCGAGTAAGGTCTCGACAGCGACCCGGGTCGCCCAGGCGTCGTACTGAGGCGCGAAATGGTTGAGTCGCTCGAACAGATGCTCGATCCGCAGGAAGGTGCGGACGCGCTCGTTCAGCGGATGCTCGAAGGTCATCAGTGTCGACACAAAGGCGCCTCGGGGCTCGGCGCGACCCGGATCCGGTCATCTCGGCTCGGTCGGCGCGGCGGTCGTTCCAACGTCACGCACCCATCGAAGCGATGCGCGATACCATGGCGGGAATTCTCCCGATTTCGCGAGGGGTTGTCACGCTATCTCGCCAAAACCGCCGGTTTTCGCGCTGCGCGGCAGGGTCGCATGCCCAGGGCACTGCGCCACCGTTTTTCGGATGCCTCTATCATCGGCCAGTTGCCTTGGGGCACTGCTGTGCTGAACGCGAGTATATCGGGCTGATCGGGTCGCGTACCGCCGTGAAGGTCACCCGAGCCGCAGCGTCTGTTTGTAGAAGCGCGGGATGGCGTCCGGGTCTGCGGTCATGAGGATGTTGTCGAGCACCCAGCTCGGCAGTCGGCCCTGGACGGCCATGCGAGTCAGTTGGGTCTTGAGGCCGTCCCAGTAGAAACCCTCGCCCGAGCCGTCGAAGAAGACGATGGGTCCGGCCTCGATGACGCCGAGCTTCATGTCCGTCAGGGTCAGGCCGATCTCTTCGAGCGTTCCGACGCCGCCCGAGAGGAAGATGTGGAAGCTGGCGATCTCGAACCAGCGCTGACGCGACTGGCGGCTGCGTGCCTGGAAGGTCTGGTAATAGTCGGCACTTTGATTGGGCCTCTGGTCCAGCGTCTCGATATAGCTGGAGCCGACCAGCAGGCCGAGCCGGTGCGCGGCCTCGGTGACTTGAAGCATGGCGCCCGGGCCGCCGCCGGTGAGGATGCTGATGTCGCTGCCGAACAGACCCTTCAGGTTGGTCAGCAGGCGCTCGATCTGGAGGGCGGAGGCCTCGTCCAAGGGCTTAATGGATCCGTAGATGGCAAAGACCAGGCTGGAGCGGAAGCGGTCGACCTGCTCGGGCGAGGTGAAATAACCGCGTAGCCCGCGGAAGACGTGTCGCACGACTTGAGTGCGCGCATCGTTGCACCAGAAGACCTCGATGCCGAGACCCTCGTAGTCGGCCAGTCGGCCGTGGTCGCGGGCGGACAGGAAGTGGCCATGCTCGAAGGATGCGCGTCGAAAGACGATGCGACCGATACGTTGGCGCAGCGCCGCGGCGCAGATCTCGGTGTGCTCGATGAGATTCGGGAAATAGCCGAGCAGCAGCGTGGCGCGTACCCCGTCGGCCAGATCCTCCAGGATCCCGGTGCCGTATTCGGTGCGGGTATCGAGCTTCAGGCCCTCGGCGACCAGACCGGCCGCCAGGTCGGTTCCGCCGCGTGGGTCGCGCGGCTCCTCGGGCTGGGTCCAGATGCGATCGGGTCGAGCGCCGTCGAGCAGGGTATCGGGATGCTGCGTGACCGCCATCATGCGATGCGAGTAGCGGTCCTCGAGCGGACCCGCTTCGAGCCGATCGAAGATCTCAGCGAGCCGAGGGTAATCGTTGCCGCGCTGCGCGTCGGCGGACGCGGTGCTCGCGCGACCGTGCCAATAGCGTCGAGTCGGTGTGACCGGGATCGCGTCATGCACGGATGCGGCGACGCTCGGGTTGATGATCAACTGCTCGGAGCGGTTGATGAATTCCAAATAGACATTCGTGCCGCGCGTGGAGACCGGGTCGAGGACCGTCGCCTGCAGATGAAAGCCGAGCGCGTCGTCCAGATTGCGCAGCACGACGTAATGACGATGCAGAAACATCGAGCAGGCCGTCACCAGGCCGTCGTGCGGGGGCAGCGCGATGTGATCGACCGCCTCGCGGATCTGCAGACGGTTCAGCAGGTCCTTGCCGTCGGCATGGGTGGCGATCGCGGTGATTTGCTCAAGCGTCAAGGGGTGGAGAAATCGGAAGATCTGTCGCTGCGGCCGCAGGATGAGATAGCCGTTGCTGTCGACCGAGAAGCCGGCCGGGACCTGGATCTCGTTGCCCTGGATAAGTCCGTGGATGGCGGCGGAGTCGAGCCGGTTGTCCTGCGGGCAGAACACCAGGCGTCCGACCCGCAGGCCCGGCACCACGATATGCTGCAGATGCTCGGCGATGCCGAAGGAGTGGATCGCCGAGACGACCTGGAGCTTGATTGTGCAATGGTCTCCGTTGAAGAGCGGCTCGTCGAGCGGACAGATGTTGATCCCGATCCGTGCGAGCCGACTACGGGCGGCGAAGACCAGATCGGACTCCCGTCCCTTCACGATCGCGCGAAACCGTGGCGAGATCGCGAACCGCGCCTCGACCCGAAAGCCTTCCTCGTCGGTGCCGACGAGGGCCGTGATCCAACCGTCGCCGGTTTCGGGGGTCGCGTACATGTTCTGGTCCTGATGTTACTTGGGTGTCGCCGGGTTGTCGCCGGAGACGGATCGAGGTACGGGCGCGAGTCCGCCTGCGGACCGCGTTTGCATCCGCGCGCCGGGGTTTACCCGGTGTTTCCCGGCCGATGCTAGAATGGCCGGCCAAACAACATGCAGCGCGACTCCCGCGGTGTCAACCGGCTCGGCTCAGGGCGGGTTCAGGGTGTGGGGCTTGCGCTTGATCGATTTCGAGTGAAGAGAGGTCATCGATGGCGGGTCACAGCAAATGGGCCAACATCAAGCATCGCAAGGCGGCGCAGGACAAACAGCGCGGCAAGGTCTGGACCAAGTTGATTCGCGAGGTGACGGTCGCGAGCCGCGAAGGTGGCGGTGATCCGGGTGCCAATCCCCGGCTGCGTCTGGCGATGGACAAGGCGTTCGGCGCCAATATGCCGCGTGATACGGTCGAGCGCGCCATCAAGCGGGGCGCCGGCGGGATGGAGGGCGACGACTACGAGGAGATCCGCTACGAGGGTTACGGCCCCGGCGGCGTCGCCATCATGGTCGACTGCATGACGGACAACCGCAACCGCACCGCGGCCGAGGTTCGTCATGCCTTCAGCAAGCACGGCGGAAACCTCGGCACCGACGGTTCGGTCGGCTATCTCTTCACCAAGCAGGGCATCATCAGCTTCCAGCCCGGCACGAACGAGGATGCGGTGATGGAAGCGGCGTTGGAGGCGGGTGCCGAGGATGTCCTCGCCAACGACGACGGCTCGCTCGACGTGGTCACCACCCCCGAGGCGTTCGCTTCGGTGAAGGACGCGCTCACTCAAGCCGGGTTCGATACCGAGGTCGCCGAGGTCTCCTACAACGCCGCGACCCTCGCCGAGCTCGACCGCGACACGGCCGAGAAGCTGCTGCGTCTGGTCGATGTCCTCGACGATCTGGACGACGTCCAAGAGGTTTACCACAACGCCGATATCGCCGACGAGATCCTGGCCGAGCTCGATGCCTGAGGATCTGCAGCGGCCGGCAGGCGCATTCGCCGGTCGCGCGCCGATTGGATCCCCGGCAAAGCTCCGCCATCGCATCCTGGGCATCGATCCCGGCTCGCGCACGACCGGTTACGGGGTCATCGACACCGACGGTCAGCGCAGCCTGTGGATCGCCAGCGGTACATTGCGTGTCGGCGAATTCCCCTGGCCGGATCGTCTCGGCCGCATCTTCGACGGTGTCGCCGCGATCGTGGCCGAGCACGCACCCCATGAGATGGCGGTCGAGCAGCTCATCTTCGCCCGCGATCCGACCGCGGCACTCAAGATCGGTCAGGCGCGTGGCGCGGCACTCTGCGCCGGGCTCAAGTCCGGCGTGACCGTGCATGAATACAGTCCCAAGACGGTCAAGCTCGCCGTCGTCGGCACCGGTGGGGCCGACAAGTCCCAGGTCCAACACATGATCCGAGTCTTGCTTGCGCTGACCGAGACGCCCTGCGAGGACGAGGCCGACGCCTTGGCGATCGCGCTCTGCCACGCCCACTCGATGGGCATCCCGGCGCGCGGACGGGCCTCTGCCTCCTGGCGGGATTGGCGCCCGTGATCGGCCGTCTGCAAGGCCGGATTCTCGCCAAGCATCCGCCTCAGCTGCTGCTGGACGTGGGCGGTGTCGGCTACGAGGTCGAGGCGCCTATGTCGACCTTTTACGACCTGCCTGCGGTCGGCGAAACCGTCGCCCTGGTCACGCATCTGATGGTGCGCGAGGATGCCTGGTCGCTCTACGGATTCGGCCGCGAGCAGGAGCGCGCGCTCTTTCGTCGTCTACTCAAGGTCACTGGCGTTGGCGCCAAGATGGCCTTGGCGATCCTCTCCTCGATGGACGCCACGCGCTTTGCGCACTGTCTTGAGCATGAAGACCTCGATGCCCTGATTCGGGTCCCGGGCATCGGCCGGAAGACGGCCCAGCGCTTGGTGATGGAATTGCGCGACAGCCTGGATCTGATTCCGGGCAGCGCCCCCCATCTCCCCGAGACGCGTGCCGGCACCGAGGACCCGCGCGAGCAGGCGCTCGCCGATGCGGTGAGCGCGCTGGTGGCCTTGGGCTATCGCCCCGTCGATGCGACGCGGATGGCCCGCACGGCGGATGACGGCAGCGGCGGAGCGGAGGAGATCATCCGCAGCGCGTTGCGGGCCGCGAGCGGGCGCTAAATCGTCGCGTTGCCGCGCACCCAACGCCATCTGCTCGCCGGCCCTCTGCTCATTCGAGCCGATCGAGTCGGTCATCCAACTGCTCGACGCCAACCGTCAGGATGTAATGATGCGTTCCGCACCATTTTCCGACCCTATCTCGAACCCCACCCGCACATTCGGCGAGACCATCTGCCTATGCCGGCATTCCGAGCCGTACCCTGGTGCGGCGCCGTCAAGCCGGTCGTCTGGACCCGGCCGAGTCGGAGCCTGTGCTGCCGAGATCGATCGCCGGTTGACGCAGTAGCGAACGCGGGATGAATCGATCAGTGAGCAGCGGCTTGAGATTGGGTTCTGACGTCTGGTGCCCGGACGATGGCCAACGCAGACTACACTCCAAGATCACGATCCTGACAGGGCCCAACACCCATGACCACACCCCTCCGTCTGGAAGATCTGCCGCATTACACCGACCAAGACTATCGTCAATGGGAAGGCGACTGGGAGTTGATCCACGGGATCCCCTACGCGATGGCGCCGGCACCGGTCAAACGGCATCAGATGCTGACGCTGGCCATCGGTAGCGGACTGCTGGCAGAGGTGAGTGATTGCCCTGACGGTGAGGTCCTCTTGGAGACCGACTGGGTCGTCCGGCCTGACACCGTGCTCCGGCCGGATGTCGCCCTGGTGTGCCGGGACGACAACCCGAGACACATCGCCAAGACTCCGGAGCTGATCTTCGAAGTCCTCGGCCCATCCACCGCCACGCGCGATCAGGGACTGAAACTGCGCGAATATGAGGCGGCAGGGGTGCGGTATTACGTGCTCATCGACCCGGATGAGCTGCGCGCCGCAATCCATCGTCACGATGGCGAGAGATTTCGCCTGATTGCGGAGTGCAGCACCGGACGCTTTGACTTCGCGGAGGTGTACTGCCCGGTCAGCATGGATTTCGCGACCCTGTTTCAGCGCTTTCGCTGAAGCCACCCCGTCTCCTGATCGATTCCTTTTTGCCGGACGGGGCATTTGCCCCGTCCGGAGCCTTTGGCCATCAGCTTATCCACACGAGAGGGCACAGCGCCGGGGACGAATCCGCGTCAGCGATGGGAGGGCAGGCTCCGGTGGATAGGCTCGGTCGTCGGCATGTGCGCGGACGACACCGGCGGTGATATGCTCCGGGCGGAGTCCACAAGCCATCGCGCCGGAGCTCGCTACTTGCGGTGTGTTCCATCACCGGAAGGGCCCCAGATAGCCCCGATATCGCGTGACATGAGACTTGGTGGATTGGAGCCAATCGGGAGCAACGCGTGGATTTGACAGTCACGGACGAGTGCCGCCCTGTTGGCGCCGCGCCGAGGAGACGATAGGCACCATGTTGACGCGGTTGAGTGCGTTGGTCGACGACGTCGCCAGCCTTCACAACAAGCTGATCCTTTTGGTTGGCCCTCCGGGGTGCGGAAAAACGGCCCTGCTGGCCGCTTACGCTGAGCATCGTGGTGTCGAGCGCCGTCCCTTGGGCTCGGCACTGGGCAGGCGTCTCGCCGCGCTGCCGCGCACCCAACGCCATCTGCTCGCCGGCACTCTGCTGCGGGAGATCGCCGAGACGACCCGTGCGACAGCATCCCCGTTACTCGTCGACAACATCGAGCTTTTGTTCGATGCCTCCCTGAAGCTGAATCCACTCGCTCTGCTCAAACGCCTGGCACAGGCGCGGGTGATCGTCGCCGTCTGGCCGGGCGAGCTGCGCCACACCGAACGCGGGCCGCGGCTGACCTATGCCGAGCCGGGGCATCCGGAATATCGCGATGACGCCCTGGATGGCGTCGTCACCCTCGACCTCCAGGATTGACGGAACACCGCCTTGACCAAACAGGACGCTGCCATGCGCTACCGGGATCTCATTCAATTCGAGCCGATCGAGTCGGTCATCCAACTGCTCGACGCCAACCGTCCGGATGAGGCGCAAAAGCTCGTTTCGACCTATGTGATCTCCGACGAGATGGCCACGCGCATCGCCGATGTCATCATCCCGCAGCTCTCGTTCGATCCGGCCGTCGACCACAAAGGCGTCCTCGTGGTCGGCAACTACGGCATCGGTAAATCGCACCTGATGTCGGTGGTCTCGCTGGTCGCGGAGAACGCGGCCTACACACCCTTGCTCGGCCACCCCAAGGTCGCGGCGGCGGCAGAGAGTATCGCCGGCAAGTTCAAAGTGCACCGCATCGAGATTTCGAGTGAGATGTCGTTGCGCGAGATCGTCACCGGCGAGTTGACCCTTTTTCTCGCGACGCTCGGGGTGGAATTCAGCTTTCCGCCGGCCGACCAGGTCGTCAACAACAAAGCCGCCTTCGAGCAGATGATGGCCGCCTTCGCCGAGGTCTACCCCGACCAGGGCGTCTTGCTCGTGGTCGACGAGTTCCTGGAGTTCCTGCGCTCGCGCAAGGATCACGCCCTGGTGCTGGATCTGTCCTTCCTGCGCGAGATCGGCGAGGTCTGCAAGCATCTGCGCTTTCGCTTCGTCGCCGGCGTACAGGAGGCCGTCTTCGACAGCAGCCGCTTCGAGCATGTCGCCGACAGCCTGCGCCGCGTCAAGGATCGTTTCACCCAGGTGCTCCTGGCACGTCAGGATGTGAGCTTCGTGGTCGCCGAGCGGCTGCTCAAAAAGACCTCCGACCAACACCTGAAAATCCGGACCTACCTGACACCCTTTGCCCGCTTCTACGGCAACATGAACGAACGGATGGACGACTACGTCCGCCTGTTCCCCGTGCACCCGGACTATATCGCCACCTTCGATCGGCTCATCTTCACCGAGAAGCGTGGCGCCCTCGTCACCATTCGCGACCAGATCCACGCCATCCTCGACGAGGAGATCCCGACGGATCGGCCCGGCCTGATCGCCTACGACCGCTTCTGGGACACCGTCACCGCCAACTCCGTGTTGCGCTCGGACCCGAGCATCAGCCCCGTCATCAAGGTCTCCGAGGTGCTGACCGGGCGCGTCAAACAAGCCTTCACCCGACCGGCCTACACGCCGATGGCGTTGCGCCTGATCGCGGCCCTCTCGGTGCATCGACTCACGACCGGCGGCGACATCTACATCGCCATCGGGGCCACGGCGGAGGAGCTGCGCGATACCCTCTGTCTGTATCACCCCGGTATCGAGGACATGGGCGGCGAGCCGGCCGCCGATCTCCTCACCATGGTCCTGACCTGCCTGCGCGAGATCCTCAAGACCGTCAACGGGCAGTTCATCTCCAAGGCATCCGGCACCGACCAGTTCTACCTGGACCTCAAAAAGGATATCGACTACGACGCGCAGATCGACAAGCGCGCCGATGCACTCTCGGACGACGCCCTCGACCGCGCCTACTTCAGCGCGATTCGCCAGCTCATGGAGCGCACCGACGAAAGCACCTACGTCTCCGGCTTTCAGATCTGGCAGTACCAGATTGAATGGCTGGAGCGCCGCGTCGAGCGCACCGGCTATCTCTTCTTCGGTGCGCCAAACGACCGTCCGACGGCCCAGCCGCCGCGTGACTTTTACATCTACTTCATCCAGCCGTTCGACCCGCCGCGCTTTCGCGACGAGCACCTGAGCGACGAGGTCTTCTTCCGGCTCAAGGGTCTCGACGACGAGATCCGGCACCAGATCGCCCGCTACGCCGCAGCCTTGGATCTGGCGGCCACCGCGAGTGGCAACGCCAGGTCGGTCTATGTCTCAAAGGCGAATGAGTCGCTGCAGGCCATGAGCAAGTGGTTGCAAGAGAAACAGATGACGGCGCTTGATGTCACCTTCGGCGGCAAGACCAAGCCGCTGCAGGACTGGGTGCGCGGTGTCGGTCTGCGCGACAAGGCCCACCTGGGCGCGGACGAACGCGTGAACTTCCGGGATGTCGTCAACGTGGTCTCCGGCCTGGCGCTGGGCCAATCGTTTGCCGACATGGCGCCCGAGTATCCAACCTTCTCGATCCTCTTGACCGAGATGAACCGCAAGCAGCTCATGCTCGGCGCCTTGCGTTGGCTGGCGGGCGGTCCTCGCACCAAGGACGCGGTTGCCGTGCTGGATGCGCTGGAGATGCTCGACGGCGATCGCATCGAGCCGACGCGATCCAAGTACGCGCAGGAGGTCCTGAACCGTCTCAAGGCCAAAGGCCACGGCCAGGTTCTCAACCGCGGCGAGTTGGTCAGCGGCGCCACCGACATTGAGTATTTCGCGCCGGTGCGCTTTCGTCTGGAGCCCGACCTCTTCACCGTCGTGCTGGCCGGCCTGGTTCACTCGGGTGACCTGGTGCTCGCGATTACCGGCGATAAGGTCGATTCCGGCAAGCTCTCGCTGCTGGTCGAGCGTTCCCTGGATGAACTCAAGGCATTCAAGTACATCGAGGTGCCGAAAGGAATCAACGTCGACATTCTGCGTGCGCTGTTTGAGCTGTTGGGCCTGCCGTCAGGCTTGGCCCAAATGGCGACCCAAGGCAAAGAAGAGCCGGTGAAAGAGCTGCAGGGCGCCGTCGCCAAGTGGGTCGGCCTGGTGCTGACCGTCGGCACGGATCTGCAGAGCCGCCTGAGCTTCTGGGGTCAGACGCTGCTGCGCGATGACGCGCTCAAAGATGCGCTCGCGCGGCTCTCGGCACTCAAGACCTTCCTGGAAGGGCTGTCGCCATACAACAGCGTCGGCAAGCTCAAGAACCTGCGGTTGACCCAGGACGACATCGATGCCCAGAGAAAGAACCTGGAGACCTTGAGCCAGGTCGAGCGTCTCCGCGACCTGGTCGCGGAGCTGGGGACGGCTGCCGCGTACCTGTCCCAGGCCGAGCTGGTGCTCGACAACGGCCATGCCTGGGTGAAGCAGGCCCAGATCGCCCGCAAGGAGATCCTCGACAAACTGCAGCAGGATCCCGCCGCGCAGCACGCCCCTGAGTATCGCCAACGCCTCGCCGCGCTGAAAAAGGACTACCTGACCGCCTATGTCGCCCAGCACAGCAAGGCCCGGTTGGGCGTGTCGGAAGACAAGACCAAGTCCGCGCTGCGCAAGGACCCGCGTCTGGCGATGCTGCGCACCCTGGCCGGCATCGCCCTGATGCCGACCGGCCAGCTCACCGCGTTCGAGGACAAGCTCGACAAGCTCAAGAGCTGCGCCGCGCTGGTCGATGCCGAGCTGGCCGTGAGCCCGGTCTGCCCGCACTGCGGCTTCCGGCCCGCCAACGAACAAGGCGACCTGCTCCCGGCCGCGAACCTCCTCACGGCGTTGGACGAGGAGCTGGATCGGCTGGTCGACGGCTGGCAGCAGACGCTCTTGGATAATCTGGACGATCCCATCATCCAGACCAATTTCGATCTGCTCAAGGCGCCCCAGCGTGATCTCGTCCAGAGCTTCATGGCGACACGGGTGCTCCCCGGTCCGGTCACGCCCGGGTTCGTTCTCGCGATCCAAGAGGCCCTGTCGGGACTGGAGAAGATCGCGGTCAGCGGCGACGACATCAAACAAGCCCTGCTTGCCGGTGGCTCGCCGGCGACGCCGGATGATCTGCGCAAGCGGTTCGAGACCTTTCTCGCCGAGCGTTGCAAGGGCAAGGATGCCGGGAAGCTGCGGTTCGTGGTGGAATGATGCATGTGCGACGCACGTGAGATCATCGCGATGCTGGGCCCTCTCGCCGAGCAGCCTGCCGGGGATCGCCGCCCGCCAGGCTGATCAAGCCGCCGTTGAGGCTGGCCATGCCTCGGAGAGAGTAAGTCCATCGGCACAGGCGTACCGATATAGGCGAGTTGCCGTTCGGTCCTGCACAGCGGAGTGACCATGCTGCTGAAGTCCATCAAACTCACAAACTTCCTGAGCTTCGGCGATCCGACCCAAGCGGTGGAGCTGTTGTCCCTCAACGTGGTGATTGGCCCAAATGGTTCCGGGAAGTCCAATCTGCTCGAAGCGATCGACCTGATTCGATCCGCACCAAAAGACCTGGTGACGGCGATCCGCGACGGCGGGGGCGTGCACGACTGGTTGTTCAAGGGCACGCCGAAGACCCCTGCTGCCACGATCGATGCCGTGTTTGCCAACCCGAAAGGACCACCCAATCTGCGCTATCTGTTGCGTTTTACCGAAGTGGCGCAGCGCTTCGAAATCCTTGAGGAGCGTATCGAGAACGAGGAACCTGGTAAGGGTCGTCACTGGAAATCCTCTTTTTACTATCGCTTCGATAACGGTCAGGCCGTCTTTAACGTCAAGGGCAATCAGCGGCGCCTACAGCATGACGAGATCGATTCCACTGCATCGATTATGGCCCAGCGAAAAGATCCGGATCAATATCCGGAGTTGACCTATCTCGGCAACACCTTTTCAAAGATACGCCTTTACCGAGAGTGGAGCTTCGGTCGTTATACCCTGCCACGCCTCCCGCAAAAGGCAGACCTTCCCAACGAGTGGTTGGAGCCCGATGCCGGTAACCTTGGGCTGGTGCTCAATCGTCTGCGCCGTGAGCCCACGGTAAAGAGACGCGTGCTCGAAGCCCTGCGCGCTTTGTACGACGGAATCGACGATTTCGACGTTCAGATCGAAGGCGGGACGGTTCAGGTCTTTTTCCACGAGGGACGCTTCACCATACCGGCCACCAGACTCTCGGATGGCACATTGCGTTATCTTTGTCTGCTCGCCATCCTCTGTCACCCCAATCCGCCGCCCCTGGTCTGTATCGAAGAACCCGAGCTGGGTCTCCATCCCGACGTCTTGCCAACGGTGGCCGAGCTCCTGAAGGAGGCATCCGAACGGACACAGCTCATCGTGACCACACACTCGGATGTGTTGGTCGATGCGCTCACCGACCGACCGGAGGTCGTGTTGGTCGCGGAGAAGACCCCGAACGGCAGCACCCTGACACGTTTGGATGCCGAGAAGCTCAAACCCTGGCTGGAGAAATACCGGCTGGGTGAACTCTGGACACGCGGGGAGATCGGGGGAACCCGATGGTAAAGCTCTATGTTGAAGGCGGCGGCAATACGGCCGTGCTCAAGACCGCATGCCGCGAGGGTTTCACCAGCTTCATCACGCGAGCCGGCATCGATCGCCGGCCGCGCGTCGTGGCCTGCGGTAGTCGCAAAGACGCTTACGACTCCTATTGCACCGCCATCGCCAACGGAGAGGACGCTGTTCTATTGGTCGATAGCGAAGCTCCCGTCGATGGGCGGTATCAAAACGGCGAACCACGGCACTGGACGCCTTGGCAGCATCTCAAGCAGCGCCAGGGCGATGGATGGGAGAAGCCAGCGAACGTCGCCGACACCGATTGCCATCTGATGGTTCAATGTATGGAGGGCTGGCTGCTTGCCGACAAATTGGCGCTGAAGGCATTTTTCGGTCAAGGCTTTCGCGAGGCCCAACTCCCTGCGTCGGCCGATTCAATCGAGGTGGTAGCCAAGTCGCAGCTCTACGACGCCCTTGCCGATGCCACCAAGGACTGTAAGACCAAGGCCCAATACGGCAAGGGCGAGCATTCATTCAAGTTGCTGGCGAGAATCGATCCAGCCAAAGTCATCTCCGCTTCACGTTGGGCTAAGCGCTTTGTCGATGAGCTCAAGAAAAGAATGAGTGGTTGATCATCCCTCGGCTCACTGGAGCGAACCCGAAATCTGGAGCAACATGGGGAGCGGCGCTGGGCGCGCTATGCGATCTCAAGATGACTGCGCATAGACATTCGCATAAGAGCCGATCTATGCCGACGCAGATGGGCATGCCGCATAGAGTGCGCATATAGAGCGACGGAGTTCAGTGTCGTCCATATTGGTGTGCCGATGCGAGATGTGGCGTGCCTGAGTGGTTCCCTCTGGTCGAGCATCGGAGGTTAAGGTTTCTGGGGGCGAGCGTCGGAGCACAGTCTCGAAAACATGTGGTTACGTTATCGCGAGCGAGCCGACAAAAAATGACTGCCCGGCGGAGTAACGGATTGGCATGATTGGGATCAAGAACCGATGAATGATGTTTTCCACGACAAGGATGCGCAATCCTGCCCCGTCAAATGCCTCGGGCATACCTTCCCGAGCGACCAGGCGCGCCGGGAGCATTACCTAGCACTACTGGCCGAGAAGCTCAAGGATCCGGCGTTTCGCGCGCAGGAGGGTTTTCCGAAGGGCGCGGACGAGGCCATCCTCGCCATGTCCGATCCGCCCTATTACACCGCTTGCCCGAATCCCTGGCTTGATGACTTCGTCCGGCACCATGGCACGCCCTATGATCCGGCGGTGAGCTACAGCCGCGAGCCGCTGGCGATCGATGTCTCGGTGGGCAAGACGGATCAGCTCTACAAGGCGCATTCCTATCACACCAAGGTGCCGCATCTGGCCATCGTGCCCTCGATCCTGCATTACACCGAGCCGGGCGATCTGGTGCTGGACGGCTTTGCCGGCTCGGGGATGACCGGGGTGGCGGCTCAGTGGTGCGGCTCCGCGCCCGCCGTCTACCGGCTTCAGTTGGAGCAGGAGTGGAAGCGGCAGGGCAAGGCGGCGCCCAAGTGGGGTGCGCGCCGGGTGATCCTCAACGACCTGTCTCCGGCGGCGACCTTCATCGCGGCCAACTACAACCTGCCCTTCAATGTCGACGCCTTCGCAGCAGCCGGCAAGCAACTGCTCAAGGAGGTCGAGCAAGAGATCGGTTGGATGTACGAGACGCTGCATACGGACGGCAGAACCAAGGGGCGGATCCAATACACCGTTTGGAGCGAGGTCTTTACCTGCCCCGAGTGCGCAGGCGAGGTGAACTTTCTCGACGAAGCGCTTGATCAGGTCAGCAAGCGGGTCAGGGATTCCTTTCCGTGCCCCCACTGCAGCGCCGACTTGAACAAGGACCGCTTGGAGCGTGTACTGGAGACACGCGCCGATCCGGCGACCGACAGTGCATGGCGGCGCATCAAGTTCCGCCCAGCGCTGATCTCCTATTTCGTCGGTCGATCGGTTTACGAGAAGCAACCCGACAAGGACGATCTTGCGCTTCTGGTGAAGATCGAGTCACAGCCGCTACCGCCGGATATGCCGACGGCTCGGTTTCCCATCGAGGCGATGTACCACGGCTCGCGAATCGCTCCGAAAGGTTTCAGCCATGTTCATCACTTTTTCCTGCCCCGCGCAGCTCATGCGATGGCGCTGCTTTGGCGCAAGGCATCGGCATGTCCGGATCCGCGGACCCGAAAGATGCTGCTGTTCATGGTGGAACAGGCAGTTTGGGGCCTGTCTGTCCTAAATCGCTATCAGCCGATCCAGCAAGGCCGTCCCGGTGGATCACAAGTAAATCGCCAGCTCACTGGCGTCTACTACGTCGCGTCGCAACACTCCGAATGCAGCCCGTCATACAACTTAGGAGGCAAGCTGAAACGACTCAGCAAGGCGTTTTGCGGCTATCGCCCCAGCGCCGGGGTTGGAGCACTCAATACAGGCACCGCCGCCCACCTACTCCTGCAGAACTCCAGCATCGACTACATCTTCACCGACCCGCCCTTCGGCGAGAACATCTACTACGCCGATCTCAATTTCCTCGTCGAGTCCTGGCATGGCGTGACCACCGACGCGCGGCCCGAGGCGATCATCGATCGCTTCAAGAAGAAGGCCCTGCCCGAATACCAGCGTCTGATGCAGCGTTGCTTCGCCGAGTATTACCGGGTGCTCAAGCCGGGCCGGTGGATGACGGTGGTCTTCTCCAACAGCCGGGCGAGCGTCTGGAATGCCATCCAGGTCGCCTTGCAACAGGCCGGTTTCGTGGTCGCCGAGGTGACCGCGCTCGACAAACAGCAGGGCAGCTATCGGCAGGTCACCTCGACCACCGCCGTCAAACAGGATCTGGTGATCTCCGCCTACAAACCGAACGGCGGTCTGGAGCAGCGCTTCGCGCAACGGGGCGCCACCCCGGAGTCGGCCTGGGACTTCGTACAGACCCACTTGAAGCAGCTTTCGGTGACCAAGCCCAAAGACGGCGAGCTGGATTTCATTGTCGAGCGCGACCCGAGGCGGATCTACGACCGGATGATCGCCTGGTTCGTGCGGCATGACGCCCCGGTTCCGCTGTCGAGCGACGCGTTTCTGGAGGGGCTGAGCCAACGCGACTTCCCGGAGCGCGACGGCATGGTTTTCTTGCCCGAGCAAGTTGGGGAGTACGACAAGCAGCGCGCGCGAGTCACCCGGGCGCCGCAGATGGAGCTGTTCGTCTCGGATGAGCGCAGCGCGATCGACTGGCTGACGGACTTCCTGAAGAAGCGCCCATCGACCTACCAAGAGGTGCATCCCGAGTACATCGCCCAACTCGGCGCGGGCTGGCGTAAGCATGAGGAGAAGCCCGAGCTGAGCGCCCTTCTGGAAGACAATTTTTTGCGCTACGAGGGTGCCGGGGACGTCCCCACCCAGATCACGAACTATCTGTCGAAGAACTTTCACGAGTATCGCGGCCTGAGCAAGGACGATCCGGGCCTGGTCGCCAAGGCCAAGGAACGCTGGTATGTCCCGGACCCGAACAAGGCAGCCGACCTGGAGAAAAAACGCGAGAAGACCCTGCTCAAGGAGTTCGAGACCTATCGCGCCAATCCCGCGCGACGCCTGAAGGAGTTTCGGCTGGAGGTGCTGCGCGCCGGTTTCAAAGCGGCCTGGTCCCAAAAGGATCATCGGACCATCATCTCCGTGGCCCGCAAGATCCCCGAGCTGGCGCTGCAGGAAGACGAGAAACTGCTGCTTTGGTATGACCAAGCGCTGACGCTATCGGACGCGCAGACATGATTGCCGCCTTGACACTGCATAACTTCAAAGGCGTGCAGTCGCTGTCCGACAGGTTCGAGCCGCCTGCCGGTCGCATCAAGGTTCTTCGGCCTGGCCCACCGCTCAAGCTCGGACGCTTTCAAGTCCTGGTCGGCCCCAACGGTGTCGGCAAGACGACCGTGCTGGACTCCATCGACTTTGTTCGGGACTGTCTGACCCATGGTCCGGTCGGTGCGGTCGAATCGCGCGGCATTGCAGACTTCAATGATCTGACCTGGCTGCGCCAAGGCGGGTCGGTGGAGATCGAGCTCTGGCTGGACCTGTCCAAGGACCTGCCGGACCAGGCGGACAGCCTGTTGCAGTATCGCCTCGCCGTGCGGCAGGACCCGAAGCTCGGCGTCTGCGTGGAGGACGAGGCGCTGCGTCAATACTCGCGTGCCTGGCTTCCCAAGAGCGGGGATCTGGTCTTCAGCGCCAACGTCAAACCCAAGCGGCTGCTCGGCAAGACCTCAAAGGGGACGGATTATTACGCGCGAGAGAAGGGGAGCTACCAGGATTCCTTCAATTTCGGCCTGGACAAGCTGACCCTGGCGCTCACGCCACCTGACGAAGAGCGCTACCCGACGGCCAACGCCGTGCGCCGCTTCCTAATGCAGGGGGTGCGGTACATCCAGCTCAACAGCCGCGCGATGCGCCTGCCCTGTCCGGCGACCCGTGGAACGGATCTGGATCTGGACGGAAGCAATATGGCCAGGGTCGTCGGCCGCCTGCTGGGGCGAAATGGTGAGCCGGGCACCCAGTGGGCGACGCCGGACACGGCAGTCACCCGTTGGGTGGACCACCTGCGCTATGCACTGCCGGACCTCGTGAACATCGGCTGGGACCGGCGGCAGGCGGACAACGCCGAGTTCCTGGTGCTGCGCTACGAGAATGGCCTCGAAGCCCCGAGCTGGGTGTTGAGCGACGGCACCTTGCGCATGCTGGCGCTGACCTTGCCTGCCTTTCTTCCCGCTGAATCTGCACTCTATATGGTCGAGGAGCCGGAGAACGGGGTGCACCCCAAGGCCCTGGAGATCATCTTGCGCTCGCTCTCGGCGATCCCGGACGGGCAGATGCTGCTCGCGACTCACTCGCCCTTCGTGGTTCAACAGTGCGGGCTCGAATCCCTCCTGTGCTTTTCCCGCGACGGCGACGGCACGCACGTGACCCCCGGACCCAAGCATGATCTCGTCACAGATTTCTAAGCTTCGCTCACCTGATTTCCGCCGATCTTTCCTGACTGCGGCACCGGCCGAGAGGCGGCGGAAGGGTCCCTTCTCGACCCAGACCGGCCACCGAGCTGAGCCAGCCGACCGATCGCTGTGTTCCAGGAAGCCGTCACCGGTCTTTCGTAGCGTGGTGACTCTTCAATCCTGGAAGCGGAAAGTCGATCGACCTTCGCCGAGTGACAAGGCAGGACCCTGATCTGTCTGTCGCGTACGCCACGTGAGCGTCCGCTATAGCGCGGTCAGCAGACGGCACGATCCGGTTCGTCTTGCCTCGCGGGAAAAGGAAAGGTCAGACTTTGCCGACGCTAGACGACCGTTGATGCCGAAGAGGATGCGGCCGCTAGGGCAAGACAGAGCCGGGAGTGCATGCTCGCCTTTCTGTCACGAAATCGCTCACAATCATTGTCAATCGTGCGATAAGGCTGTTCAGGCATCCAGGGTAAACTTCGCCTCACAGCGAGCAACGACCAAATAGAGAACCAGATCATGGCATCCGGAAGGCTCTTGAGACAGCTTATCAAAACGGGTGCGGAGGGCAACCGGGACGCCTTTCTGCAGGCGACCCAGGCGGTGATCCGCGACGAGCGCAGCAAAAATCACCACCTGCTGGCAAACGATCTAGAGCGGATCCTTTACGGCCGTGCAGAGATCCCGGGGGCACCCCCGATTTTTGCCGACCGCCTGCCCAAGGACAAGGAGCGCGGGCTCCCGCTGTTGCAGATCCGTGAGCCCGCACGTCTGATGGACGATGTCGTGCTCTCGGACGAGAACCGCTCCATCGTGGGCGAACTGCTCACGGAGCATCATCGTAGCGAACTGTTGCGCAGCCACGGCCTCTATCCCGCGGACCGCCTGTTGTTCTGTGGCCCTCCCGGATGCGGAAAGACCATCACCGCGGAGATTGTTGCCAGCGAGCTAAGTCTGCCACTCGCCATCGTCCGTATCGACAGTGTCATGTCGTCCTACCTGGGAGAGACGGCCGCCAATCTGCGCCAGGTGTTCGATTTCATCACGGCCTACCCGCTGGTGGTCCTATTCGACGAATTTGACGCCTTGGCCAAGGAGCGGTCGGATGCTTCCGACCACGGCGAGTTGAAGAGGGTGGTTAATGCGTTCCTGCAAATGCTCGATGGCTACCGCGGCACAAGCCTGTTGATTGCGGCGACCAACCACGAGCGTATCTTGGATACCGCCATCTGGCGCCGATTCGACGAGGTGCTGGTCTTCGATCCGCCTAACCAGGAACAGGTCAAGCGCTTGCTCGCCATCAAACTCCGCGGGGTGCGCCGCCAGTTCGAAACCGATGACGGCGACATCATCGGAATGTTCAAAGGTATGTCCCATGCCGACGTGGAGCGTGTGCTGCGCCGCGCGGTGAAGGACATGGTTCTCAACGGTGTCGAGTTCCTGACTCGTCGCAATGTCGAGGCCGCAGTGCGGCGCGAAGATGCAAGAAGGGCGCGCATGAAACGGGGTTGACGGACCATGGATGAGAGCTATTCGCACCTGACCCTGGAGCGGGAGGTGCCAATCACCGAGAAGCGCAAAGGGTCCGGACCGCGTCCAGTTGCCCCGGACGATCCTGCCGCCCATGCCCGCGGCCTGAAGGCTCGCGTCGCGGATGCGTTGCAACAGACCGACGGTGATCTCGGCGGATTCGACGACCGGCGGCTGTTCCGCTTCGAGGTGACCAAGGGCTTCAACCCGGACGACATCGGGCATCTCTCCGCGGATATAGAGGTGGTCAGCCAGGAGGCGGATACCGTCGTCGTCGCCTTCGTCAGCAAGGCTGCGCTCGCCTCCTTCGAGGCGCGGCTCGCCTCGATGGCCCAGGGTGACGCCGTCAGCTATAAGCAGGTGATCTATGCCTTACAGGGCATCGACGGCTGGAGCGCCGAAGACCGCACCGGCTGGGCGTTGCGCAAAGAAGGGATGCCGGCTGGAGAGCCCTTCCTTCTCGACTTGGAGCTTTGGCCTGTGGATGCCCGCCCGGCGGAGCGTGACGCCCTCTGGGATGCCTTTCGGGCCTGGCTCGCCGAGAACGGGATCGATGCCTTGGATAGCGTCCGGCAGCCGGGACTTCTGCTCCAACGCGTTCGCTGTAGCCGCGCCCAGGCGGAACGGCTGCTCCGGCATCGCGACGTTCGAACCGTTGACCTGCCGCCCCGGTACGGCCTGGACCTCCGCGTCCTCACGACCGACATCCAGGACATTCCCCCGGTGCCTTCACCCAAGGAAAACGCACCCGGTATCGTGGTGCTCGACAGCGGCTTGGCGACCGGACACCCGCTGTTGGCCCCGGCGGTTGGCCACGTGGAGAGCTTTCTTGCCGGCCATGGCCCGGATGACGAGCACGGTCACGGAACCCATGTGGCCGGTCTGGCCCTCTACGGCGACGTGCAGGAGGCACTCGAAGCGGGGGCATTCGTTCCGGAGCTTCGGCTCTTCAGCGGACGAATCCTCGACCGGAACAACGAGAACGAAACGGGGTTCGTCGAGAACCAGATCGCCGAGGCCGTCCGCTATTTCCGTGGCCAATACGGGTGCCGGGTCTTCAACCTGTCCTTCGGAGACCGTAACAAGCCCTACCTTGGCGGCCATGTTCGCGGCCTGGCACTTACGCTCGATACCCTGTCCCGCGAGCTTGGTATCCTGTTTGTCGTCTCGACCGGCAACGTGTCCGGCGACCAATTGACTGGGCTCGCCTGGAAGGACGATTACCCCGGTTACCTGTCGTCGGAGGATTGGACCCTGATCGATCCGGCCACGGCGCTCAATGCGCTCACAGTCGGCAGTATTGCCCGCTTCGACAGGAGCCATGCCAGTGGCCGTCATCCGACAGATCCGTCGGAAGTTCCGCTCGCCCGCCGTGGTCAGCCTTCCCCATTTACCCGTCATGGACCATCGGTGGGCGGTGCCGTGAAGCCTGAGGTCGTCGCCTATGGCGGAAACTGGGCGCTGAATACCCGTGGCGGGGCCAACTACCTAGTGACCCAGGGTCTCGGCGAGGTCTCGACGAATCTGGGGTTCGCAGGCGGCAACCTGCTTGCCGCTGATGCCGGGACCAGCTTCGCCGCGCCGCAGGTGGCGCAGCTGGCGGCGCGGATATTGGTCGAGCGCCACGACGCACCGCCGGAGCTGCTGCGGGCACTGCTGTTGGCGCATGCGAACGTTCCGGAATCCACGAGAGATTTGATTCCCCAGCCAGATATGTGCCGTTCGGTGGCCGGGTACGGTCAGATTGATAGTCTGGCCTTGTTCCGTTCCCTTGAGAATGATGTCTCGTTGGTTGCCATCGAGAACATCACGAACAAGCGCCACCACTTTTACGAGATCCTGGTTCCGAAAGACTTCTTGAGTTCCGGCCGCAGGGATCGTGAGATCTCCATCGCGCTTGCGTACACCCCGGCGGTTCGCTCCACCCGGCTTGCATACAAGGCCACCCGCATGGATTTCAAGCTTGTGGCCGGGCCGGATATCGAGCACGTCTCCAGGATGTTCAGTCGTGCTACGGACAAGGACGACCACGAGAACATCCCGGAGCTGAAGACGCCTGACTGCAGTGCTCAGGTGCGTGGCAAGGGTACGGTCCAGAAGGCCACCTGGCGGTTTCGGCAAATCAATGGACGGTCAATCCTAAAGACAAAGCGCTTGTTCGTCGTCGTGACGCGCAACGATCACCCCTGGGGTGAGGCTCTGAGCCACACGGAGGAGCCCTATGTGTTGGTGGTCTGTCTGCGGGATCGGGCGAACGAGCGTGCACGGCTCTACACTCAGATTCGGGGTCGGTTGAGGGTGAGGCAGGCGGGTCGGGCCAAGGCTCGGGTTTAAAGTGGGTCGAAACGAGCGCGACCGGAGCTAGTTTGAGCACTGTCGGCTGCATACGCTGAATCGGGGTGGCCAGTGATGGCAATCAACCAGCCGTCTGTTTTAGGAGAATCACCCTCTGGTTTTTAGCCGAGCGCCTCACCCCACGCATCTCGGATCCTGTGACCGCTGATGGGGCCCATCCGTCGGCGATCCCGGCGACACGACAGAAAGCAAGAAGACGAGCTTCGCGGACTCCCGCGGCTGCTTACGCCACCGAATCACTTCACGCAGGGAGCTGTCAGCTTAGTTTCGGGTTTGGAGCCTTGGTGTCGTTTGAGCCCCACATGGCGGCCACCTATCCATGCGATAGCCCGCGGACACCTTCTTCAACGCCCAATGCTGCCATAATGCGCTCGCACTTCCCCAACCCCCGTTGCATGCTCAATCGATCCCGCAACCGATGGCAGTCTGACCCCGAGGACACTTACTTCAACGTCCGAAATCCGAGGCTATTTCTGGATATTTATGAGTTGTTTGGATGACGTAAGAGTCAACCTCTACGACCGTATGCTCGATCGCCTATGCGCGCCGGGCTTTGAGCAGGGCGACACGATTGGCGCAGTTCTTGAGGCGTACCTCGACGGCAAGCCAGTGGCACGCGGAAAGCACAAATATAACCGGCGTGAGCGCGACGAGGCATTTTGGTTCAGCCAAGTGGTCGACTGCCTGCCTTTTGAGACTTGGTCCACGGACCGATGGACGCTCGCATTGTCGCGCTACTTCGCACAGGAGCCTGTGGCGAATCCGGGGCTTATCGAACGCATTGCCAAAGCCTGCCCGACAGCGGTGAAGCGAGCAGTTCGTTGGTCTGGATTGGTCCTCAAGCATGAGTCGCCGCGTCGGAAGGAGCTTTTCGAAATCGCCGACTCCAGCCCTGAGATTGCCGAGTTGTGCCGCATGCTGGACATCTTCGATGATGCCTATGGACTGCGCATGGCGACAGTCGAAAAGTGGCGATCCCAACTCGCCGAACTCACGCCTTTCGAGCTCCTGATCTACGCCAGCCTCTATGCTTTTGAACACTTGGTTCCAAAGAGCTTCGCGCAGCCGTCGCCCACTTCCGAGTCGGGAGACGACACAGAGGCGCAATGGAAGGCGATCAACGATCTGCTGATCTGGAAGCTCGGAACCGCTCGTCCAGCGATGTTGCGACTGCGTGAGCAGGACCTCGGACGATCACTCAAAGCACATTTGTCGCCGTACCTCTTTCCTGCCCCCCAGGGACCAAAGCCCAGGCACGATCTGCGCGCCGCCTTCGATTTAGCGGTCTCCGCGCAAGTCGAGCTGAATGCCTTCAAGTCGCGGTCAGCCGATGCCTTCAGTTTCGATGACAGCATCGAGTTCGTCCGTCAGGGCAAGGTGCTCGAGATTGTCGAGCGAGACCCAGCTGCGCGGGAGACCTGGGCGAGGGATGGTAAAAAACTTGAGCGTTTGCACAACTATTGGCTTTACCGCGCTATGGACGAGTTCATCCTTCGTGGTCTCGGTTGGCACACCATTGGCCGGCCGGAGAACCACGAAGCCAATCGGCTGGCCTACATCAAAGCCATTCGCACCCAGCTTCAGCTGACTGAGGTCTACGGATTGGATCAAACCGTGACATCTGAGACCGGGCAGCGTGTCGATCTGTTTCAGGCATTGCTCGCGTCGGAGTTGATGAATGCCTTTTATCAGAGCGATTTCCTCCAGGCATTCGTTACTCATGCTGCGAGCCTTGGGCATTGGGCAGCCGCTCTCAGCCGACTCGCGCTCGAAGGTCTGGAAAACGGTTTCGAGAACCGTTTTCCTCTCAGTTGGTCGGACCGAAAGGCAAAGATCAATCGGATCCTGGGCTGGACAGTCTGCGAAGCGGCTCCGCGTGGCAGCCATGCCATGGCCGCTGCGGTGCTCGATTTCTGGACAAACGATTGGGTAACGTTGGCTGAACGACTACGGAAGCAGGAACCTGGGCTTACACCGCAGTTATTGGAACGACCGGTCCTGAAGATCGGTCAACAACTGATCGAGTTGCCTTGGGTGTTTGGTCTGCAGAACAACAGCACGGCAGCCATCAACAACCTTCGACGTTTGGGTGCGCGACGCGAGGAGGCTCGACTTGAAACGCAGCGCATCGAGAAACGACTCGGCGCTGCTTTTGAGTCGCGTGGCTTTCGGGTCGTGCTGAACTGGATTTCCGATGACGATCCGCAGGCCGGCGAAGTCGATCTGATCTGCGCCCTCGATCTGACGCTGCTGGTCGTCGAACTCAAGTCGACTTTCATTCGGCAGTCGCAACGTGATGCCTGGTTGCACCGGACAACGACCCTCCGCAAGGCTGGCCAGCAGGTTAGAAACAAAGTTGCAGCCGTCCGGCGAGCCTTGGGACGGGATGCCGGGCTCGCGCGAAGGCTCGGGCTTGAAGATGCGCGCGAGACCGTGAACCTGCTCGGCTGGATCGTCGATACCTCGATCGAGTGCGATCACGAATACTTTGACGGATTCCTCAAGGTGTCCCTAGAAGAAGTCTTGATCGCGCTGCGCGATGATCGGCATCTCTTGAACGATCCCGACGGCATCTGTTCGGGTCGATTCTTGGACCCCGATTTCGTTCCTCTCGAAGACCCTCATCAGCAGGCGACCCTATATCCCCAAGGGTTCTCGGCCGAAGCGTTCGTCGGAGTGATCGAGCGTGGGGCAGTCTGGAATGAGTTGTCGTTATCGTAAGGACAACAAGTCCTTTGCTGAAAGCTAACGAACGACCGCTTAACGTCTCTTAGCCGCCGCGAGCAAAACCATGCGCAACGACGGTTCCGGCCGCGTCCTTCCCCTCAGACCTTTCGGATCCAGTGACCGCTGATGGGGCACAGCGATCAGTCGGCTGGCTCGGCTCGGTGGCCGGTCCGGGTCGTGACCGGTCCGTCGATCGCCGGACGGCAGGTGACCGGTATCAGCATCGGAGAGTCACAGCCTTTCGGGCGATGGGTGAGCGGTCAGGGCCGCTTGTTGCCGTTAGGGTCGCCTGAACCGACCTACGACCAGCTGGACCGCAGGCAGCCGCAAAAGCGGTGGACGAATCCGGTAGGGTCAGCGTGGATTACTTTGAGGAATTCCCGTGGAATAAAGTGACCGACAACAGCTTTATGCTGTCAGTTGGAGCGGCAACAGCGCGGTCGCTGTGCTGGTCCCGGAGCTGGAGCAATGGCTTTGGTTTTGCGAAGGTGCCATCGCCAGCTACTGCTCGATCACGCCGGATCAGCTCCGGGCGTGGATGCAGGATAGGGCTGATAAGCTTTCGCTGCCGGTCGCAAAGCTCATTGAAGCGCAGCCGAAGGAACTGTTCGAGTACATCATGCGCGACCGGCTGAGGCGAACGATTTCGCCACGGGACTTTGAGGAGATCGGCAAGCGGGCGAGTGTCACGTCTCTACAGAAGTGCGACTCTTTCGCTTCGATCGTCCGGACGCTTCACGGGTGGTTTCCGCGATGACCGCTGGCCGACCAAACTGAGCCGTCGTACCGGATTGGGATCTTGACCTGGCACCGCACCTGTTGAAGCGTATGAAGTTGAACCGATGAGATCACCCTCTCTCGACGTGACCTTCCTCCATGGCCGCGCGCTCGCGGCCTATCTCTACCTACCGCGGGCATCCGGGGACAAGAGCCACCGTGTCGGGGCGATGGACGCGGGATTCTTGGTCGACTACACGGCCGACGGCAAGCCAATCGGGATCGAGATCACCGCGCCGGACCGAGTGAGCACGGCAGACCTCAATCGTGTGTTGACTGCTCTGCTTGTGCCGGTGCTCGCCGACGAGGACATTGCGCCGCTCCGGGTCGATTGATGCCATTATTCGGCGTTGGGTCCCGCGGGCCTGGAGCCGCACGGGGTTCGAGTGTCGCATCGAGGAACGCTGAATGGCCATTATTGAAGGGTTTCGGGTGCAGAACTTCCGGCCGCTGAAGGATGTGGCGCTGGGCCGGCTCTCCGGCGGTCAAGGCAAGCCGCTGACCCCGTTCACGGTCGTCATCGGCAAGAACGGCTCTGGGAAAAGCTCGCTGTTCGATGCCTTCGGATTCGTCGCGGACTGCTTGGCGACCGATGTCGAGACGGCCTGCGACATCAAGCAACGCGGCGGATACGAGCGTCTGCTGTCCAAGGGCCAACAGGGTCCCATTCGATTCGAGGTCTTCTATCGCGAGGCCCCGAACGAGAGGCCGATCTCCTACGAGCTTTCCGTGGCTTTGGATAAGACCGGGCGTCCCTTCGTCGAGTCCGAGGTGCTTAAACAGGCGCGCAAAGGCACCACCCGTGGCCGGCTGTTCCCCTTTCTGCGCCTGCAGCATGGAAAAGGGACGGTTTGGTCGGGCGAAGATGCCGTGGAGGGTGCCGAGGAGGAGGGCAAAGCGCGCTTGGATGTTGAATTGACCGACCGGCGGCAATTGGGCATCGCCACACTCGGCACGCTGATGGAGCATCCGCGCATCAAGCGTTTTCGGGATTTCTTGAAGGGTTGGTATCTGTCGTACTTTCACCCCGACGCGGCGCGCGGCTTACCGAGTGCCGGTCCTCAGCGGCATCTGAACATCCACGGGGATAACATCGGCAATGTCGTCCAGTTCATGGAGCGCGACCACAAGGATCGGTTCAAGCGCATCCTTCAGCGCATTGCGGCCAAAATCCCGGGGATCTCGGACATCGATACCTTGGAAACCGCGGACAAGCGGGTCCTCCTGCGTTTCAACGATGGCGCTTTTCAAGACCCCTTCTTCGCCCAACAGATGTCTGACGGCACCCTGAAAGTCTTTGCCTATCTGCTCCTCTTGGAGGACCCGGATCCGCCGCCCTTCATCTGCATCGAGGAACCCGAAAACGGCCTGTATCACAAGCTGCTTGAGGCGCTTGCCCAGGAGTTTCGAGCCCATGCGACGGGCCGAAAGGGCGCCCCGCAGATCTTCGTGACGACGCACCAGCCCTATTTCGTCGATGCCTTGGCGCCGGAAGAGGTCTGGGTGCTCCAGAAGGGTGCCGACGGCTTCTCCGCGATCCAGCGGGCGTCGGCGCTCGCCGATGTCGGTCACCTGGTGTCCGAGGGGTTGCCTCTGGGCGGTCTTTGGTACAGCGATTATCTCGATGCGAGGTAGGGATGCACATCGAGATCCTGGTGGATATCGAACGCAACACCTCTCCGAGCTTCCGCAAGCTGCGCGACGGGTTGCGGAGCCTGATCGCGGAGATCACCTGACGATGGATCGCGGGCAGCCTTGGGCCGTCGGCGACTGGTGTTGGCACAGCCGCCAGGCAACACCCTGCCGCATCCTGGATCGCCAGGAGATGTGGGGCGATGTCGTCTATCGGGTGTGGTTACCGACCAAGGACGCCGTCATCCGCGTTCGCTCGCAGGATCTCGGATCGCTGGATGCCGCCGAGCCGACGGTGAATCAGATCCTGCACACCGCCGCCGCCGCGAAGCTGCTCGACGCCTTGGAAGACAACCTGCTGTTGGCGCCGATGCAATCGAGCGTGGTGCCTCTGCCGCATCAACTCCACGCGTTGAATCGGGCGATTGGAGGGAGCAGCGGCGGGCGGATCCGCTTCTTGCTTGCTGATGAGGTCGGTCTCGGCAAGACCGTGGAGGCTGGACTGATCCTGCGTGAATTGAAGCTGCGCGGTCTGGCGCGGCGGATCCTGGTGGTCGCGCCGAAGGGGCTGGTCCGGCAATGGCAGGCGGAGATGCGGCTGCATTTCGGCGAGTCGTTCCGGCCATGGAATCCGATGCGTGTCGAGCAGCGCATCGGGCGGGTCGATCGCATCGGCCAGCGGCATGTCGTGCGGGCGACCAACTTCGTGCTCGAAGACACGGTCGAGTTGCGCGTGCGCCAGGTCCTGGAGGAAAAGCTTGAGTTGATCGCCAAAGAGTTCGGCGTCGACAAGGCTGCGGACGTGATGGACTCGGTCGACACCGAGCCCTTGGTCGATGCGCTGTACCTGAGTGGCATTCAGGACCCGGCATCCATCGACCGGGAGTGCGATGCCGCGCTCGATCGGATCCGCGACAAGATGGCCGAGTCACGCATTGACAGCGCATTGCTGGCCGAAGGGCAGCTGTTTTCCACGGACGATGCGCGCCGCTGGCGTGACCACCCGGCCCAATTCTGGCTGGAACGCGCGATCACGACAGGGCTGCCGGTGTTCGTCAACGATCAAGGGCGGACCTTCATGCCGACCGCGCGACGCATCTGGGACCTTTTGCTGACTGAGGAGATCCGGGTGGTCGGGCTCGGGTGCGACGTTGGCGGCGATGCGCAACAGGCGTTCGGAGTATCCCGTGAGGCGGCCACGAGCCAAGGCGAGCAGATCTTCGCCGGTCTGCTGGAGAGCCATCAACAACGCATCCGAGAGGCACGAGCGCGTGCGCGCGACGCCTTTGATTCGCGCTGGCAGGCGCTGGGCCGGATCGGACTGCCGGAGGTGCGCGCTTACCGTCGGCGTCGATTGGAGTAGGACCACGCGCTGCGGTTGGCGTCGCTCGATGATGCCGAGACCAGCATTCCGGCGCTTGAACCGCTGATGCTGCTGCGCGTGGGGCCGGCTCCGGGTTTTTCTGGTCACGCAGCTCCGGCTGCGTGACCCAGGCGATGAAGCTCTGCTTCATGAGGCGTCGGCACGGACGGCCGATTCGCGAAGCGGAGCTTCTTCTCGCGGGTGACGAAGCCGGAGCTTCGTCACCAGAGTCCAAACGACTATGTCGACAAAGGCATTCGCTCATCGATGTGTTTAGCTTATTCATGAACCGTTCCCAAGGAGAACCCCGATGAGCGCCTGGAGCGAGCGGATCCTGAGCGAGTTTCCGCCCGACCTCTCGCGGCTCTGGATCGCCGCCGATCCGGATGACGTGCTGCTCGACGAGGAGATTCTCGCCGAGCTGCAGTCGCGCGGGTTCGAGGTGCTGCCGTTCGACGATTCGATCGGCTTTCGTACCGACTATGAAGAACGCTATCGCACGCCGTGGGACCGCGGCGAGTCCGGCGCTCGCCCGGCGCTGGTCCTGCATCGGCGCTCCGCCGAGTACGCCGATCTACCCTGGGATTATCTGCGCCAGGCGCGCATCGCCGCGCTGAGCCTGGCGCATCTGTTTCCGCGCTTGAGCTACGCTGTCGTGCGTCGGATCGATGCGACGCACCGGGCCACATTGTTCGACGCCCAGGCGCGGCATGCGTCGCAGACCTTAGGCGAGGTGGCGACCAAAGACTTCATCCTCCTCCACGTCTTCCGTCTGGCTCCGCACCTGATCGAGCGTCCGCAAGACCTCTGGCGCGAGCTGCTGCGGCTTCATCGTCGGCATGTCGCGTTGCCCGAGGTCTTGGCCGAGCATGTCGAGAGCATCCTGAGCACCAATCCGGTGTTCACGGGACTGCCCGTGCGCGCACTCTTCTCGTCGTCGGGGCTGCTGCTGCGTACCGTCCAGGACGCCTGGACCAGCGAGTTACAGGGACTCGGCATCCAGGGCTCCCGCATTGCGGAGACCGTGACACGCGGACCCGCGGTGCGGATCGAGATCCCGTTCGCGCATCCTGAGATTCGCGTGTTGGTGGAGTCGATGTTTCTGGACGGAAGTCTCCATCCGCTCTTGGTCGGACATGTCCCGTCGGACCTTCCGGTCTGGGCGGCGGTCGGCATCCTGAAGGATCCGGCGGCGCTGCAAAGGCTGGTGGCCGAGGGTCTGCAAACCCTTCTGGACGGCCTGCCGACAATGGCGGCGACACATCGGGATTGGGGTGCCTTCGCCAAGCGACTCGGGGAAGTCCTGGTGCGGTTCCGTCGGCTTGGTGCCGGCTACGCCGAGCCGCTCCGGGATCTGCTTGAACGCGTGCAACGGGAAGCCGACGCGCACCTCCTGTCATGGCTCGATGCACATTACTGGAATCTGCCGTCGCTGCCTGTCGCGGGTGCACCGGTCATGGTGCATCATGTGCCGCGTTTTCTTGCATTGCGCCGTGGCGCGGGTGAAACCAAGCTCGCGTTGCTGGTGTTCGATGGCCTGGCGATCGACGATTGGATCGAGATCCGAGAACGACTCGCCGAGCGTGCCCCGACGCTGGCGTTCGACGAAGGGACCTGCTTCGCCTGGCTGCCGACCCTGACCTCGGTGTCTCGGCAAGCGCTGTTTGCCGGGATGCAGCCGCGAGAGCTGGCCGATTCGATTGAGACCACCGGCCGGGAGCCGCAACTCTGGGAGCGCTTCTGGAGGGATGAGGGCTTGCCGACGTCCGCCGTGATCTATCGCAAAAGCATCCGCGAGAACGCCCAGCTCGACACCTTGCTCGAAACGCTCGCCGACCCTGCGGTGAAGGTCGCCGGGATCGTCGTCGATACCGTCGACAAGATGGCCCATGGCGCTTTCCTCGGCAAGGCCAACGTCGCGGGCCAGATCCGTGACTGGTGCGACACCGGCTTTGCCGATCGGCTGTTTTCGGGCTTGCTCGATGCCGGTTTCCAGGTCTATGTCACTGCCGATCACGGCAACGTCGCGGCCGTCGGAATCGGTCGACCCCAAGAAGGCGTGATCGTCGATATGGCCGGCGAGCGGGTTCGGGTGTATCGAACCGAGGCGCTGCGCGCCGCATCGGCTCAGGCGTTTCCCGGCACGGCAAGCCTGGCGACCCCGGCGCTGCCGCCGGACTTCCTCCCGCTCTTCGCGGGCGGCCGCACGGCCTTCGTGCCGAAGGACGAGCGGCTGGTGGCTCATGGCGGCCTTGCAGTCGAGGAGCTGATTGTCCCCTTCGTCAAGGTGAGTCGCACCCGTTGAGCAAGCGTCCGAACATCCCGCCCCAAATCGGCTTCGATCGATTCGTTCCGCTCGATTGGGCGCAGTGCGCGCTGCGGGTGCGCAACGGTCAAGACAGCTTGGAAACCCTGGACGCCCTGATCGAGGCGGCCGAGCCAGGCGCCGCGTCCCGGAAGAAGAGCCGCAGTGTTCTGAAAGGCTTGTGGCTGGAGCCACGGCCCGAGCTCAGCGACTTCGCCGATCGCGGGGCCGCGATCGCGCGTGCGACATCCGATGCCGCGATCCCGGCACTCTGCTGGGGGATGGCGATCACGGCCTATCCCTTTTTCGGCAAGGTGGCGGAAGTGATCGGGCGGCTCTCGGCCATTCAAGGCGACTGCACGACCATCGAGGTCCAGCGCCGCATGGCGGAGACCTACGGCGAGCGCGAGACCGCCTATCGTGCCACCAACCGGGTGATTCAGACGCAGGCCAGTTGGACCGGCATCGTGCGCACCGACGAGGGTCGCCGCATCGTTCGGCGCGAGCCGTTGATGATCCGCGAGGAGACACTGGTCACTTGGCTGATCGAAGCCGCGATTCGCTATGCCGGCAGAGCCTTGCCCGTGGCTGCACTGCAGGCGGCGACCGCGCTGTATCCGTTCCGACTGGAGGGCTCCCTGCCGTTCATGATCTCTCTCTGCCCGACCCTGGAGCTCAGAGCCGATAGCGGAAGCTCGCAGCTCGTTGCAATCCCTTGACGCGATACCAGGGTAGATGGCCTCAGAAAGTTTGGGTCCAGCAATTCTCAAGTTCGACCCAAGAACGCCCGGGGCGACCCCCGGGACCGCCGACTTCAGTCGGCGCGAGGCGAAGGCGCTGTGGTTTCAGGGGGTGGGGCGGGTCCGCGGCATGTTTCGCCGACTGAAGTCGGCGGTCCCGGGAGCGGGACGCTCTCCGGGCTGACGCAAATCTAGAACGGCTGGGTTGGGTCTGCTGAATGTGCGTGGGCAACGCCGGCGGTGATATGCTCGGAAGGCGGTCCGACAGCGACTGCGGTGAAGCAGGATCCGGGGTGCGTGGGGCCTGTCGGCGGATGGAGGTCGAGCTGCGGCTCGGGGTTGTCGTGCCTCGCTCCTGCTCGGCACGACCGGTGTTTTCGAGATGACATCCTTCAAACCCTTTGCGCTCTATGCGCCATTGTGGTTCAAAACTCTTGTGTGGGGAAACGGGTGAGCAACGACCTGACCGCCGAGCTTCAAGATCGGGTCCGCGATGCGGCCGATGCCTCGTTACCCCTGCGCTTGGAGGGCAACGGGACCAAGTCGGGGCTCGGGCGTGCGGTCGATGGCGAGGTCCTGTCCCTGTCGGGGCATACCGGGATTCTCAACTATCAGCCCAAGGAGCTGGTCGTCACCGCGCGCTGCGGTACGCCGCTTCGCGAGATCGAGGCCGCGCTTGCCGAGCAGGGGCAGATGCTCCCGTTCGAGCCGCCGCATTTCGGCGATGACTCGGACGGGGGCGCCTCGACCTTGGGTGCGACCCTGGGTGGAACCATCGCCTGCGGTCTCTCCGGTCCCGCGCGACCCTATGCGGGCTCGGCCCGCGATCTGGTGCTCGGAACCCGCGTGCTGACCGGGCGAGCCGAGGTCCTGCGCTTCGGCGGCGAGGTGATGAAGAACGTCGCCGGCTACGACATCTCGCGGCTCATGACCGGTGCCTTCGGCACCCTCGGCGTCCTACTCGACATCAGCGTGAAGGTGCTCCCCCACCCGACGACCGGCCGGACGCTGGTGCAGACCTGCTCGCAGGCGGAGGCGATCGCCCGTATGACCGGCTGGGCCGCCAAGCCTCTGCCGATCAGCGCAACCTGCTTCGACGGCGAGCAGCTTTGGGTTCGGTTATCCGGTAACCACGGCGGGGTTTCGGCCGCCGCCGAGCGCATCGGCGGCGAGGCGGTCGACGAGGCCGAAGCGTTGGCGTTCTGGCGCGATCGGATACGCGAGCAAGGCCATCCCTACTTTGCCGGTGATGCACCCTTGTGGCGCTTGTCGGTGCCTCCGACCGTCACGCCTCTGTCTCTGCCGGGCGCCCAGCTGATCGAGTGGGGCGGCGCGCAACGCTGGCTACGCAGCGATGCCTCGGCCGACGTCATCCGTTCCGCCGTCGGCTCGGTCGGCGGGCATGCCACGCTCTTTCGTGGGGGTAACCGCCGCTCGGAGGTCTTCCACCCGCTCCCGGCCGGACTCATGACACTGCATCGCGAGATGAAACGGGCCTTCGATCCGAACGGCATCCTGAATCCCGGTCGACTCTACGCGACCCTCTAGGAGCCAGGCATGCAGACCGAGATCCTGCCCGAGTTTTTGATCACGCCCGCTGGCCGCGAGGCCGACGCCATCCTGCGCACCTGCGTGCACTGCGGCTTTTGCACCGCGACCTGCCCGACCTATCAGCTGCTCGGCGACGAGCTCGACGGTCCGCGGGGGCGCATCTACCAGATCAAGCTGGTGATGGAGGGCCAGACGCCCACCCGCATCACCCAGCAGCATCTCGACCGCTGCCTGACCTGCCGATCCTGCGAGACGACCTGTCCGTCGGGTGTGCGTTACGCGCGTCTGCTCGATATCGGGCGGCACCTGGTCGAGGAGCGGGTCGAGCGTCCGGTGTCCGAGCGGCTGCTGCGCTGGGCGCTCGTGAAGACGGTGCCCTATCCATCGCGTTTCGGCCCCTTGATGCGGATCGGGCGTTGGATGAAGCCGCTGCTGCCGGCCAAGCTCAAGGCGAAGCTGCCGACACCGCGTGCGGCCGGTACTTGGCCGAAGCCCGCCGGGCGACGTCGTATGCTGGTGCTCGGCGGGTGCGTGCAGTCGGTCGCCACACCCAAGACCAACGCCGCGGCGGCGCGTGTGCTGGCGCGGCTCGGGATCGATCTGGTCGAGTCGCCGGACGCCGGCTGTTGCGGTGCTGCGGCCTATCACCTGAACGCCTTGACGGACGGGCTCGATGCGATGCGGCGCAATATCGACGCCTGGTGGCCCGAGATCGAGGCGGGCTGCGAGGCGATCCTGGTCACCGCGAGTGGTTGCGGTGCCATGGTGAAGGATTACGGTCATGCGCTGGCCGAGGATCCCCAATACGCCGAGCGGGCCGCGCGCGTGGCGGCCTTGGCACGCGATCCGATCGAGGTCATCGCGAGCCTGGATCTCGCACCGCTCGGCTTGCCGGGCGCAGGCCGCAAGGTCGCCTTCCACGCGCCCTGCACGCTGCAGCACGGCCAGCAGCTCAAACAGGTCGTCGAGCCGGTCCTGTCGCGGCTCGGGTTTTCGATGACTTCGGTGCCGGACGGCCATCTGTGCTGCGGCTCCGCCGGGACCTATTCGATCACGCAGCCCGAGCTCTCCGCACGTCTGCTTGCGAACAAGGTCGCCGCCCTGGAGTCGGGTCGACCGGAGCTGATCGCGACGGCCAACATCGGCTGTCAGCTCCAGATCGGCGGCGGCACCGAGATCCCCGTCGTCCACTGGCTCGAGCTGCTTGAGCTGCTCGACGGCTGAGCCGCGGTCGGTCAGCTCGGATTGCCTTCGGCGGGGCGCCGCTTGGGCGAAACACGAACGGATCAAAGCCCTGTGCCTTAGCACCTTTCAGGTTCCGGAATCTCTCACGGAGACGCGGAGGGCACGGAGAATCCGAGATCTGTTCTGCGTGCGCTTCGTGTCTCCGTGCCTCCGTGAGAGACATTTCGAGCGGGAACCAGGGTGCCGACGTCAACCGATCGGTGGCAAGGCCCCGGGGGCCGTGTGCTGCGCGGTTCGGCGACAGCCGTCCGCATCAATGTCTCCGGCTCCTTTTCTCGGCAATCAATGAGGATGGCACCATGACCGAACCTGTCGGATTCATCGGCCTCGGGATCATGGGTCGGCCGATGGCCTTGAATCTCGTCAAGGCCGGTTACGACCTCGTCGTCCATGCCCGGCGTCCCGAATCGATGGCGCCGCTGGCCGAGGCCGGTGCCCGGACGGCTTCAAGCCCGGCGGCGGTCGCTCGAGACGCGTCGATCCTCTTCACGATGGTCTCGGATACCCCGGATGTCGAAGAGGTAATCCTCGGGCCGGAGGGTGTCATCCAAGGTGTCCGACCCGATGCGGTGGTGGTGGACATGAGCACGATCTCGCCCGCGTCCACGCGGATGATGGCCGAGCGACTCGGCGTTGCCGGAGCCGCGATGCTCGACGCCCCGGTCTCGGGCGGGGAGGCCGGGGCAACCGCCGGTACCCTGTCCATCATGGTCGGAGGCGAGGCCGCCACCTTCGCACGGGTGCAGCCGCTGTTCGAGGCGATGGGCGGAAATATCGTGCACGTCGGCCCCAACGGTGCCGGCCAGGTCTGCAAATCCTGCAACCAGATCGTCGTCGGCGCGACCATTGCCGGCGTGGCAGAGGCGGTCTTGTTGGCGCAGGCGAGCGGTGTGGATCCGCTGAAGGTGCGCGAGGCCCTGCTCGGCGGTTTTGCGGGCAGCCGCATCCTTGAGGTGCATGGCCTGCGGATGATCGAGGGCGATTACACCCCGGGTTTCAAGTCACGTCTGCACCGCAAGGACATGCGGATCGTGCTTGAGTCTGCGCAGGAGTTGGGGATCTCCTTGACGACTGCGGCGATGGTCACGGAATGGCTGAATCTGCTGGTCGAGCGAGGCATGGGCGAGGATGATTCCGCGGCCATCTTCGAGGTGATCCGGGGGGCGGTCGGCGAGGGGTAGATCTCTTCCGGCATCGGCGCAAGAACCCCAGCCGATGTTTCTGAGTCACGCGTCGGAAATAAGGCGAACTCCGGAAACCTTCATGCCAAGGGCGTAGGTTGTGCCGAGCTGTGCGTGGCACAACTAACCGTCGGCGCAAGTTGTGCTTCCTATCGTCAGCACAACCTACGGGTATGGAAGTTTGCGGAAATCGCCTAGGATCGAAGAACGCCGTCAAATGCGATCGGCGTGCCCGGTTGCTCCAGCTTGACCGGCTTGCTGAAATAGTACCCTTGGGCGTCGTCGACGCCGAGCCCCTTCAGAATACCTAAGATCTCGGCGTTCTCGACGAACTCGGCGATGACGCGCTTACCCATGCCGTGGGCCATATCGGTGATCGCCTTGACGAAGATCCGGTCTTCCGGATTTCTGGCGATGTCGCGCACGAAGGCCCCGTCGATCTTGACCTCATCGACCGGAAGCTTGCGCAGGTAGGCGTAAGAGGCATAGCCGCTGCCGAAGTCATCCAGTGCGAAACGACACCCGAGCTCCTGCATTCCGCGCATTAAACGTGTCGCATTCAGCAGGCTGTTGATCGCGGCGGTCTCGGTGACCTCGAAGGAGATCCGTTCGGGCGCGATGCGGTGTCTTTCCAAAAGGTGTCGCAGGTCCGTCAGCAGCAAGGGGTCGTCCATGGCGCTGGCGGAGAGATTGATCGAGAGGTTCAGGTCGGCCCGTAGCTCCATGGCGGCGAGGGCATTGTCGATGACCCATCGATCGATCGCCTGGATCTGCCCGGTGCGTTCCGCCACCGGGATGAACCGATCCGGAAAGATCATCCCGCCGCGTGCGTCGCGCATCCTGAGTAAGACCTCCATGTGCCGTATCAGTCCGGTGGCGATCTCGATGATGGGTTGCACGTGCAGCTCGAATCGCCCCTGGGTCAATGCCTGATTGATCTGCTCGCGCCAGAGCACGCGGGCATCGAGCTGCTCCTTTCCTTGATCCTCTTCGGAAAAGAGATACCAGCGTCCGCGTCCCTTCTCCTTGGCCTGATACATGGCCAGATCGGCGCTCGCCATGAGTTGGCCGATATCGGTGCCCTGGGTCGGAAACATGACGATGCCGATACTTGCCGTGACCCTGTGGCGGCGGCCGTGCTCTTGTAGACTGATGGAGCAGACTGCCTTTTGAACCGACTCGGCGGTGGCGAGGGCGTCGTCCTCCGTTGCCTCCGGCAGGACCAGGGCGAACTCGTCTCCGCCCAAGCGTGCGAGCAGGTCGCTGGTTTGAGTGACCTGCCTTAATTGCTCCGAGACGCGTTGCAACAGGGTATCGCCGACGCGGTGGCCGCTCAGGTCGTTGACGTCCTTGAATTGATCGAGATCCAGGAACAGCAGGGCGCCCTGATGGCCGAAGCGGATGGTTTGATCCAGGATGCGCTCGAAATCGTCGTTGAAACGGCGCCGGTTGCAGAGTTGTGTCAAGGGGTCGTGGTCGGCGAGCCAGACGAGACGGGCCTCGGCCTGCTCGCGGTCGGACTGGAGCAGCTCCATGCGGTCGGTGAGGCTTCTGACCGTGTCGGTCATGAGATCGATCTCGTCGCGCAGCATGAGCGACTTCGAGCGCACCGGGAGCTGACGTCGCAGGTCCGAATAGCGGTTTTCGGCCAGCAAGGGGATCACCGTGGCAAGATCCCTGAGTCGGTACAAGGGTCCTTTGATGATCAGCAAGAGCAATGAGCCCGAGAGGATCAGGCCCAGGATTCCGAGTAGGATGCTGCCGATCGTGGCCGTGCGAATCGCCTCGCGTTGGGTGGTCACGTCGTTGACCACCAGGGCGTCGATGCCGGAGGCAATTGCCGGGATACGAAAGATCTCGTACCAACCCGGCCCATGCGGGATCAGCAGCGGCTCCTGTAGTCTGTCGCCGCTCGTGAGCGCCGGCGCGGCCGCGCGTAGAACGGGGAGGGTGTCGTCGGGGTAGGTCACGGCAGGGAACCGCAGGTAGTCCGGGCTGCGCGGATCCAGCAGCTCGGCAGATCGGACATCATCGCGCCAGGTGATGGCGACCTCGGCCCCGGTCAAGGCGTTGAAGGCGAGCAATGCGTCGGCGAGCGACCGACCGAGGACCAGGTTGCCGGCGAAGGAACCCTTCCAGAGCAGCGGGGTTGCTTTGTACTGACGGCACTCCGGGCTGCACAAGAGTGTGGCAACCGCCTCCTCGGGCGCTATGAGTAGCTCCGCGCGCAGTGCGTCCGGAATATCCTGAGCATCCTCCGGCCACACGATGGCCGTGGAGCCGTCGGGTCGAATCCACTGAACGGATCGAATGTCCCATTCCAGATCGAGCATAGCGCCGTTGGTGAGCAGCGCATCCTTGAGCACTGCGTCCGGGCCCGTCATCGCCGATTCGCCGCCACCGAGCAGAGGCACCAGGCTGGCGAGCTTCGACATCTCCTGGGTGTCCTCTTCGACGAGAGCGCGCAACTGTCGAGCCTGCTGATCGCGAACGGCGCTCTGTTGGAGCTCGAACTGACCGGTCAGCTGAAAGTTCGAGATCAACGCGAGCGATGCATTCACCAGCACGAGCGCCAGGGCCATGGCGATGAGTGCCTTCCAGCGGAGACTCAGGTCGACCGACGGTCTCTCCTCGACAACGGCGTCGTCCATCGGGGAGCCTCAAAAACGAGCCGAAATGGAAGCGGCGAAGACATTCCACTCACGGACGAGATCGCCCGGGTCCGGATTCTCCCTGATCGACAAGGCATAAGTCCCATCGTGCCGCTGAAATTCGAGACGAAACATGATGTTCGGGTTGATGTCCCAGCGCAGACCCGCGGTCCAGATCTTGGAGAAGAAATCAGAGCGCGGGGTGGTTCCGAAGGTGAGCTTCGAGGAACCCCGCCCGTCGCGATCGGTGCGATTTGCAAAGCCTTCCTCGTAACGGGCCATGATCTCGAGATTCGGGCGAATCCGGTAGGCACCTTGAAGATAGTACCCTTCCATGACCTGGTCTTTGAAAGGCCAGTAGGGACCGAGATCGTTCCAGCGCGTGGGTGCTCGGGAGTACTCGGCCGAGATTGTCCAATCCGCAGCGTTGTACTGAAACGAAGCCACCCAGTCGAAGACATCGATGGTCCCGGAGCTCAAGGGAGATTCCGGGCCGGCATTGAAGTCCATTTCAGTCAGAATCGCGCTGAGGCCCAGCTTGAGCTCGTCGGCCGGCGTCGAGAACCACAGGCTTCCGATCCCCCAGTTGATGCCTTCGGCTCGGAGATCGCCTTCGAAGTCGCTGGCGAGATAGGCCCATTCGACGTTGTTGTCGATGACGGATTGCCCGACGCCGAGGTTCAAGGAGAGATTGCCCTGCTTGAGATAACGGTCGCCGTAGAGCATGATCCCGTCGTATGACAGCAGCAGATTCCGAACCTTGTCGTAGTAAATGACCTGAGGAAGAAAGATGCTCGGACGCGTGAAGGGAACGTCGCGTGTCTCGTTGTAGAGTCCGAACGGGTTCTTGATGCGCCCGACACGCAGCCCGAGACGCCGCTCGGTATCGGCGATGGGCGAAAAATCGACCAAGCCATAGTCGATCGATGGGGTACCGTCGTACATCTCCCCGGCGCGTCGTACCAAAAGCTGCCCGGAAAACAGCAGGCTCGGCGTGCTCTGGTAAGAGGCATTCAGCCCGATCTCGGTGAAGTCGAACGAGGTGTCGGGGCTGTTGCCGAAATACTGATTGTCGGTTGACTTGATGACGGCTTGGCTGGCGAAGCCGTGGACCTGCAAGCTCCCCTCGACAAACTCAATGGCCGGGGCCGTGCTCGGAATCATCCATGCTAGGATGACCGCTATTAAGGGCCGGGTACGCATCTCAACGCACCTCCAACTGGCGAATGCTTGGATTCTCGATCGGTCCGTCTGCATAGCCGATCGCTCCCGGCGTGGTGGCGATGCGGTCGAGCATTTCCTGCTCGCTCGATACAGTCGTCGGCGCCTGCCCTGTTCCGGAGAAGATCTGTCGGTCCCAAACGCGGCGAAGTTGGTAGGGGTAGAGTCCGAGGACTCCGTTGGAGAAACGACTGTGAAGTGCGTTGTCGTCGGGGAGCACGAAAACCTTGACAAGCGTTCCGTTGGGCCAGTTCTTGAGGCGCATCGTGAAGAAAAGACGCGCCTCGTTGCGTGTCAATCTCTCGACACCCGCGCCCCGGTGAGCGATCAAGTCTTGCGGGCAGGCGTACAGGGAGATGCAGCACAAGGCCACACCGGCCGAGCATTGGAGGAGGTTGCGCACAGACCGTCGGAAGATCAAGGCGTGTTCCAGAAGTCCTGAATCGACTCATCCATCACGGGTGCGCTCGAGAGTCGATGCCCCGTGCCGAGGTCCCTAAAAGCGCCGGTTGAAGGTATCGAAGGCAGCCGCGACCCAAACGATTACGGACGGGTCACCATTTTAACCGGCACCGATGCCTTGCCGCTCTGCCCCCTTGACGGGCGCGCCGGCGTGGACTGTCTTATCTGGGCGTCGGCGAATCGCAACTCTTGTCATGATCTTCGCCATGTTCGAGCCCGGCCGCGTGAGTCGCGGCCGGGCCTGGGGAGATGAATCGACGGTTCAAGTCTAGTCGGTGATGGGGCTTAGACACAAGGGTTAGGTCATTGCGGAAAACGCTGCATGTCGCGTCGATGCCGAAGGCCGAGCGTGAAGCGGATCTGTAAGCCTTGGGTTGACCTGGCATGTTGTTGATGTGATGGCCTTCCTGGCAGGATAAAGCTCAGTCTCGGGGAGAATGCAAGCGCGTGTCGGGAAAACCTTTACGAGATGCTCGACGCAAGCGCAATCTCGCTTCCTGTTCGCTTTCTCGTGGCCTCTGGTCGCATGTTTAGCTTATGTCAACGGGGGTAGGATGAGCATGAATGCCTTCAAGTCGGCAGGTCATCCCGGGGCGGGGCCGGTTCAAGAGCCCTACTTTCGGTTCAACCGTGTCGAGGATGCCTCTGATCTGGACACCGCCTATCGAATCCGCTATCAGGTCTATTGCCTAGAGCGTGGTTTTTTGGACGAGAACGATTACCCGGACGAAGCGGAGCGAGACGAGTTCGACGCGCATTCCCTGCACATGCTCGCCACCCACCGTGCCGGTCATCCCGCGGGCACGGCACGGCTCGTCATGCCTTCACCGCTCGGCTTTCCTCTCATGAGTCACTGTGTCTTCACCGGCGATTACGCCTTTTTGAACGACCCGTCGCATCCTGCACTGGCAGGTTTTGCCGAGATCTCGCGTTTGGCGGTTTCGAAGAGTTTTCGACGTCGCGAGGGCGATTCCATCTTTGGCGGCCCGCCTCGTCCCGACGCCGGTCACAACGAGGCTGCCGAGGTCGTGCCCTTCGCCCCTCCGAGGAATACGCCTGAGATCTTGATCGGACTCTCCAGATTGCTGTATCAGGAGAGCAAGCGTCATGGGGTTACCCATTGGATGTTGGCCATGGAGAGGGGGCTGTACCTGATGCTGAGACGATTGGGTTTCCGATACATCCCCGCCGGTCCGGACGTCGATTATTTCGGCCCCGTACGGCCCTATGTGACCAGTATCCAGGCATTCGAGACCGCACTGCACGCGACCTTCCCGGCGACCTTGCGGTACCTGGCTCATGGCCTGGAGCCCGAGCTCCTGCCCGAGTGCATCGGGCCCGACGATATGATCTGGTCCGTTTGTGCATGAGGACACCCGGTGAGCGCATCGGCCCGGTGCGCCCTTCGCACCGGTCAGATTCCAAGATCTCTTGGGAACGGCTCAAGAAAAAGTAAAACAACTCGACGAGAGAATACCTTTGCCACGGTTATCGTTGTCGTTGTCGTTGTCGTTGTCGTTGTCGTTGTCGTTGTCGTTGTCGTTGTCGTTGTCGTAATCGACAACGACTGGATTCGGTGCTCAACTTATTTCTGACAGGTTACTTACGAAGACACAGAGGTCACTCAGGAAAGATCTCGAATTCTCCGTGCTCTCCGTGTCTCCGTGAGAGGCAACTTAAGCTGGAACCAGGGTGCCGGAGTCAACTGATCGGTGTTAAGACGGCGCCCGAGCGACTTGACCTGATTGGTCGAGCCTGCCGGCGGTTGCCGGATGCGTATCAGCGTTTTTCTACAGCATTGAGATAGTTGAATTTTCTCTCGTAATCAAGCGTTTGACCAAACGGAAACTCGGCGTGTGGCCAGATCTGGATTCGGTCGTGGGCACCGGAGGCCGGCTTGGGAAGGCAGGCGTCGATTGCGTCGGCGAGCTCCGGTCCTCCATTCCCTGCACCGGCGCCCATTTGCACATGGAGGCAGCAGCCCATGTCCTCATGCTCGATTCGAAAGGCGCCGCTCAGGCGGTCCGCGATGTCGTGCCTTGTGTAGAGCGCATCCTTGATGTCGAGCAGCGGGCGTCCGTCGGATAGACGATCGCTGTCGCGACCGGCAACGGCGATCATGGGTAACCTCGGTAGATCCAGAGGACGTCCGTCGATGTCGCTCACGAAGTGTGCGACGGTCTCGGTGTCCAGCAGTCTGGCCCGGTCGCCGGTCCGATAGCGGATGAGCGGAAGCATCGAGGCCGGGTCCAGGGTGGAGATCGTCAAGGCGCCGAATCCGCTCGGTTCGGGCTCGATCACCTCGACAAAGATCCGCAGCGGGTCATAGACGAAGAGCAGAGGCGGGACGCGGCCCCGCCAATCGCCGATGGCCGGGCGTAATGCCTCCGGTTGCCGGTGGGCGAGCTGCCGCAAACGAACGGTCTCGCGCGTCTCGAAGAACAGGTTCAGGCCGAGCTCCCCGACACCCATGGACGAGATCGCCAATCCAGCCGTCCATCCGTCCGGATCTTGCCCCAGCCCGCGCATTAAATAATCCCGAAACGCCTCGCCGAAGGTCTCTTCGCCGAGGACGACATGCACCTTGAAACGACCCCAGTTCAGACCGCAATCGTGACCCTGATCGAGGATGCGTTTGCAGAACAGCGGATCCGTGACCAAGATCGTTTGCTGGTGATGCGGAGCAAACTGCTCGACCAAAGCGCACACCATATCCTCCCGGACGCTGGTCTCGGCGATGGTGACGGTCGAGCAGGAAAAGCGCACCCCCATCGGGAGGGCGTTGATGAGAAGCGTCGAGTAGCGGTCGGTCCCGAAGCTGAGCTCCAGCGCCAGCTCGATCGCCTGTGCGGCGCGACGGGCTTGTCGACGCGTGGAAAGGCCGAATGCGAACTGCCCTCCTTGCCCGGAGCTCGTCAGGACGCCGCCGAGGGAGCGGAGATGTCCGCCGACGCAGAGTTGATCGATGGGATAAGCGCCGAAGATGTCCTGCTTCTCGATGACCGGGCACAACCGGGTAAAGTCATCCAGCGTCCGAATCCGGTCCGCTGAAATGCCGTGGGCATTCAGGATGGCGGCGTAGGCCGGCACGTCGCGCGCAACACGTTGAAACCGCTCGAGGAGACGTCGATTGCCGGCCTGTACGAGCACCGCCGCGTCGATCCGGCCCATCGCCTTGAGCTGCCATCGTCGCACGAGCCTGTCCAGTGCTCTCATCGTCTATTCGTAGACAGTCGTGGCGATGCCGTTCATGACCGCGACCCTCGCGACACCGGCTGCGCCGAGCGGACACATGTAGTTGACTATGGCGACGGTCCGCGTGTTGTTGAGTGCTTCCTCCGACATCAGCATGACGGAGCCGTCGCTTCGCGAGTTGCCGGCGATGCAGCCGCAACGCGCCAGGTCATCCGTCGTCATGCCGGGGACGAAGGTGCAGGCATCGCCGCGAGAGCTCGATGCCCTGGATTGACAGCCGGCCACCACGAGTACGCAGATCAAAACGCCGAGTATGCCAGGACCCAACCCGAGCCGGACGGGCGCCGACCTTTCGCATGTTCGATCGCGTCGGCGAGCCGCGAGGGCGGCAACCCCGTTGGACGTATCGATGCCAGGTTACTCGGATTCGACGCGGGTCAAGGAGGAGCTTAGTGCCGCAAGGATGAGCCTGCGCGCAGCTTGCTCGTCGAGGTCGGGGATGTCCCAAGCCATGATGCGGCAATACTTGCGCACCAGATGGCGGACGTCGTCTTCGAGCTCCTGCGCGTATCGTCCCATCTCGACTTCTTCGATCGTTGCCATATCGACCTCCAATCGTTTTCGGGAAGGCTTTACATTGATTCGGATGCGGGCTGCATCACCGGGCGGCTTTGCTTCGAGTCGATCGGCTGCTCGGGCAACGCCGATGCTGTCGGTGCTGCCCCGAGCCGATGCCCGATATGGAGACCTGTACTCAGCGAACCTCGACCTTGCCTTTGACCGACCGGATGAAGGTTGCGACCACGCCGTCGCCAACCGCCACCTCGTCGAGGAGCGCCGGGTCGTTGACGGTGAAATCGACCGTCTCCTGCGCGCCCTGGACGCTGACCCTGCGGTTGGCCTTGTCGACCGCTGCTATCCGACCGTAAAGGGTCATGGTATCGGTGATGGTGCCTGCCGGCTTCGCCCCGCTCTCGCGGTCCACGACCGTCTCTTGAGTCGTGCCGACGGCGGCCTCGTCTGGACCCTTGATCAGATCGACGAGGACGGCCTCGGTCTCCGTGATGGTGAGCCTGTTGCCGATCTTGATTTCGTCGAGACGCCCGGCCTGCTCCGGCGCATGGATAACGTGGAACCGGCCATCCGGAGTCTTGATCGTCAGCATGCGTCGCTCGACGTTGACGATCTCGACGATCCCGCTGATCTCCGAGGTCACCTCGGCGCCCGTCACCGGTATGACTGTCACGTCCGCCTGCGCTGTCGAAGCCACGACGATGATCCCGCTTGCAAGTGCGAAAGCCAAGGCCAAAGCCATTGGTTTTCCATTCATGATGCGCTCTCCTGTTGTGCCGTCGGATCGACTCGGATCCTTCTGTCGGAGCCGTCGACCCGCCTGTTTATACCTGTGAATGGTGCTTGCGCGAAGGTACGGTTTCTCGGATTCCCGCCGAGCTGCAAATAGCGCCGAAGCGGTGCAGACCGTTCGCGCACGGTACCCCGTCCGCGCGACCCTCGCAAGCGCTCCGAAGACGGCGCCCCGGGGCCGGCGCTTGGATGAACAAGAATTAAGGTGTCGGACATCCTCGGGCAATGGAGGCGCCCGGATACTCCGGGCTTGTTCAGTAACGTCCCGGTGCGCAGCCGTCTCGACGGCGATGTCGCCCAGATCTTGTTCAGGAGAATCCCGTGTCACAATGCCGAATCACGACCCCGACTCGTTCGATTGCCGTGGCCCCGTCGCCGTCATTGCGTTACCCGGCACTCGTCAGTGCGACCTTGGCGCTTGCCCTCGCATCCGGTGCCATCTACTGGAACGGCCGTAGTGCAGTGGCTGCCGATCAACCCATCCCTGTCAATGCGCGCGCAGCATCGGCGGCGTTTCCCGGCTTCGCGGACGTGGCCGAGCGGGTCACCCCTGCGGTGGTCAACGTGTCGGTCAAGGCCGAGGGCGTCCCGCCGATGCCGATGCACGGCCACCCGGCGCTTCCGCCGGATGGGGACGTGCCGGAGTCCTTCCGCCGTTTCTTCGAACAGCCGGGGCGGGCCATGCCGCGCCAAGCCACCGGACAGGGCTCGGGTTTCATCGTGGACAGCGACGGCCATATCGTCACCAACCATCATGTGATCGAAGGCGCTGGCGAGGTGACGATCGTCCTGAACGACGGCACTAGCCATGTGGCGCGCGTGGTCGGTGTCGACCCCAAGACGGACCTCGCCGTCCTTAAGATCGATGTCGATCGCCCGCTGGTCGCCGTCGAGCTCGGAGGTTCGAGCAAGGCCCGCGTAGGTGATTGGGTTCTGGCGGTCGGTAACCCTTTCGGTCTCGGTGGCTCGGTGAATGCCGGGATCATCTCCGCACGTGGACGCGACATTAATTCGGGTCCCTACGACGACTATCTGCAGATCGACGCGCCGATTAATCGTGGCAACTCGGGTGGGCCACTGTTCGACATCGATGGCCGGGTGATCGGCGTCAACACCGCTATCTTCTCCCCGAGCGGCGGGAATGTCGGGATCGGCTTCGCCATCCCGGCCGAGACCGTCGAGCGTGTGGTGGCCGACCTTCGCGAGAACGGTCGTGTGGAGCGCGGCTGGCTCGGCGTGCAGATTCAGCCGGTGACCGAGGAGTTGGCCGCCGGACTCGGGCTCGCCGAGGTGACCGGTGTCTTGATCGCGGATCTCATTGCCGGCAGTCCGGCCGCTGCGTCCGATCTGCGAGCAGGCGATGTGATCCTCAGTGCGTCCGGGCAGCAGCTCACGAGCGCCAAGGACCTCTCGAAGCTGGTCGCCGTGACCAAGTCCGGCACCGCCATGACGCTGCGCGTGCTGCGCGACGGCAAGCCTCGCGACCTGACATTGACGATCGGTCGGATGCCCGACGAGGACCAAGTCGCCGCAGCGCCGAGCGAAGAGGCCGATGCGCCGAGCCGCCCTCGGCTGGGACTCTATCTGTCGCCGCTCACTCCCGAGTTGCGTGCCGAGCGCGGGCTCGACGCGGATGCCGCAGGCGTCTTCGTGGCGCAGGTCGAGGCCGACAGCCCGGCCGATCGCGCCGGAGTGCAGGCGGGCAGCCTCATCTCGATGGTCGGGACGGAATCGGTCGACACACCTGAGCAGGTCGTTGCGGCGGTCCGCGAAGCGATCGAGGAGAAGCGCGAGAGCCTGATTCTGCGTGTCGAGAAGGACGGGCGCCCCCTGTTCATCGCCGTCACGTTCGCAACCTGATCCCACGCGCACCTCAGGCGCATCGAACGCAGTGCGACACGCGATTGCGGCTTTGCTCAAAGGCAAGGCCGCGATCGCAACCGAACGCATCCAGCAGTTCTAAATTTGCGTCAGCCCGGGGGTCGCCCCGGGCGTTTGTGGGTCGAGCTTGGAATTGCTGGAGCGCCTCGCGACATATCTTGACCGAGCCGATTCCGCGCTATTCTGTACCCCGAACCCCGAACCCCGAACCCATGCGAGTCCTCCTGATCGAAGACGATCGCCAGACGGCCGACTATCTCCTGAAGGCGCTCGCCGAAACCGGCGCGGTCACCGACCATGTCGCGGACGGTCGCGCCGGCCTATTGCAGGCCGCCGGCGGCGAGTACGACGCCCTGATCGTCGATCGCATGCTGCCCGGCCTCGACGGCGTCGGCATCGTGCGGACGTTGCGCGCCTCGGGCAACCGCACGCCGGTGCTCTTTCTCAGCGCCTTGGGCGAGGTCGACGATCGTGTGGAGGGTCTGCGGGCGGGCGGCGACGACTATCTCGTCAAGCCCTTTGCCTTCTCCGAGCTGCATGCGCGTCTCGATGTCCTGCTGCGTCGCGGCAAGGCCGAGACCCCGGAGACGCGCCTACGAGTCGCGGATCTCGAGATGGATCTGCTCAAGCGCGAGGTGACCCGCGCCGGCCGCGAGATCCAGCTCCAGCCGCGCGAGTTTCGGCTGCTGGAATATCTGGTGCGCCACGCCGGCCAAGTGGTGACCCGTACCATGCTGCTCGAGCAGGTGTGGGACTATCATTTCGACCCTCAAACCAACGTCATCGATGTCCACATCAGCCGCCTGCGCGGCAAGATCGACAAGGACTTCGACCCGCCGCTCCTCCAGACTGTTCGCGGTGTCGGCTACATGATCCGCGGCGCGTGAGCGACGCAGTGCCTTCACCGTCGGCCCTGCGTGCGCGGGCCGCCAATATTCTGCGAAGCTCGACCTTCCGTCTGGCCGTCCTCTATGTGCTGCTGCTCGGCGTCTCGGTCGGCATCCTCATGGCCTTTCTCTATTGGTCGACCGCCGGTTACATGGATCGCCAGACCGCGGCCACCATCGAGGCCGAGATTCGCGGGCTTGCCGAGCAGTACCGGCGCCGCGGTCTCGCCGGTCTGTCGTCCGTGATCAGCGAGCGCGTCGCGCGCGATCCGGTCGGGTCGAACGTCTATCTCCTGGTCGACGACAGCCTCAAGCCGCTTGCCGGAAATCTCGATCGTTGGCCCGCTGGCTTTCCGGACCCGGAGGGCTGGATCGGTTTCCGTCTACGCGAGCGCGGACCGGACCGCACCGAAGAGCATGCGGCACGCGGACAGGTCTTCTTGCTGCGCAGCGGCCTGCGACTCCTGGTCGGGCGCGACGTTCGTGATCTGGAGGCTACGCGTGCCCTGATCCTGGATGCGCTCGCTTGGGGGCTGGCGATTACCGCGGCCCTGGCCCTGCTGGGAGGATGGCTGATGAGCGCAGGCGTGATGCGGCGGCTCGAGACGATCAACCAGACCGCCGGCGAGATCATGGCGGGGGACCTCTCCCGACGCATCCCGCTCAACGGTAGCGGCGACGACTTCGACGCGCTCGCCGCGAATCTCAACCGGATGCTCGAGCGCATCGAGCAGCTAATGGCGGGCGTTAGACAGGTCTCGGACAACATTGCCCATGATCTGCGCACGCCCCTGACGCGGGTGCGGACCAAGCTCGAGCTGCTGCGCACCGAGCTCAACGGCTGCGAGAACGCCCGCTCGCTCGCCGCGGAGACGATCGCCGATACCGAGGAGATGCTGTCCACATTCAATGCGCTGTTGCGGATCGCGCGCATCGAGTCCGGCACCCGGCGGGCCGCCTTCGCCCGTGTGGATCTCGCCGCCTTGATGGAGGATTTGGCCGAGCTCTACGAGCCGCTCGCGGCCGAGAAGGGGCAGGACTTGACGCTTCGGTGCGACGGGCCGGCCCCTGTTACGGGCGATCGCGACCTCCTGTTCCAAGCCTTGGCGAACCTGGTCGACAATGCCATCAAGTACACGCGGTTTGGCGGAACCATCGCGCTTGCCGGGGTCTCTGGCGAGGATGGCGTGACGGTAACGATTCGCGATTCCGGGCCGGGTATTCCGCCCGAGGCGCGTGAACGGGTCCTCGATCGTTTTGTTCGCCTCGACGACAGCCGTTCCACGCCCGGTAGCGGACTCGGCCTGAGCCTCGTGAAGGCCGTGCTCGATCTACATCAGGCATCCATCGCGCTCGGCGGCGACGCCAACGGACTTCTCGTGACGATCCGCTTCCGCGATGCTCGCCCCTCCACCGCGTAACGCCGAATCGACGCTCCGGCTGTCCACTCACCACTTTCCACTCGCCACTAATAAAGCTGCACCCCCGCTGTCGACTCGGCCCACTGCGCTTCGTCGGCACTCAGACGCCGCTCGAGGTCCCCCGGCCAGGCTTCCGAATCCTCGACCCACTCGCGCAGAAAGGTGCCGCCCGAGAGTAGGTCGATGGCGAGACGTTCGGTCTCGTATTCGTAGGGGAAGTCACGCCAGATCGGATAGTCCGGGTACTCCGATCGGACGGCCTTCAACAGAAGCGCAATCAGTCGGTACGGCTTGAAGCGATCGTGACAGTAGCCCTGATGGTCGGTGTGAATCTGGAGCCCCGAGCAGAGTCGGCCGGCATGCTTGTGGAAGGTTGGCTCGAACCAGCAGGGGCGGATCAAAGCGCCCTCGGTCCAGGCCGCACATTCGGCGCGCATGCGTCCGAGCACACGCTCGAAGTCGATATCCGGGGCGCCGACCACCTCGAGCGATACCGTGGTGCCGCGCCCTTCGGAGAACGTCGTTCCCTCCAACAAGACGGTGCCCGGGAAGCAGCGGGTCATGTTGAGGCTCGCCGCGTTGGGGCTGGGGTTGATCCAAGGCAGCTCCATGACCGGCCAGCCGAAACCGGGGCCGACCTCGGGGCGATAGCCGTCCATCGCGATCACATCGAGGTCGATATCGTGACCGCGATAGTCGACGAACCAGCGGGCCAGCTCGCCGAAGGTCAGCCCGTGACGCATCATGAGCGGACCCGCGCCGACGAAGCTCTCCCAGCCCGGTTCCAGGATGCTGCCCTCGATCGGGCGACCGGCGGGGTTGGGTCGGTCCAGTACCCGGATGGCCTTGCCCGCCGCGGCGCAGGCGTCGATTAGATAGGCCAGCGTCGTGACATAGGTGTAGATGCGGGTGCCGATGTCCTGCAGATCCACCAGCAGGACATCGAAACGATCGAGCATCGCGTCGGTCGGATAGCGCACCTTGCCGTAGAGGCTGAAGACCGGGATGCCGTGTCGCGGATCCAGTGCGTCTTCGGTCTCGACCATGTTGTCCTGCTTGTCGCCGCGCATCCCGTGCTGAGGGCCGAAGGCGGCCGTGACAGTCAGCTCGCCGAGGCCCATCAGTGCATCCAGGCTGTGCCGACCGTCGGATGTGCAGGACGCGGGGTGCCCGAGGAGCGCGACTCGGCGACCTTGTAGGGGTCGGCGCAGCGCGTGGTCTTCCAATAGCCGATCGATACCGAGTCTCACGATGTTCAGGCGGGCGTCATTGAGATATCCAGCCGTGAAGGATAACCGAAGACGATCGTGCTTCGGGTGCTATCATGCTCGCCGCGCTCGCCGACCAGCCTCGCCGAGGCCATCCCTTTATCCCTGTCTCAAACCTGCCTCAAAAAGAGAATTTCTCTCACGGAGACACGCAGGCGCCAAGAAAGAAATACTTGAGAAACTATAGTTTATGCCCGTGACGACGTGCCGTATTTTGATCGTGCCAATACCTACCGCCTGCCTGACCCGCTTTCGGCCTTGGTCATGGAGATGCCGGGCTCTGTTGTCGGGTGCTTCCTCTCCGTGTCTCCGTGTCTCCGTGTCTCCGTGAGAGGATCGTAGAAATAGGGGTAATGACATGGCTTCGAGACCCGTGTCGAAGACCATTTGAATCCTGCTGCTTCGTTGTTCGCTCCATGCGCCTTCGCGATTTTCACTATGACCTGCCCGCCGAGCTGATCGCCCAGCGCCCGCTGCCTGATCGCGGCGCGTCGCGCTTGCTTGCACTCGACCCCGAGTGCGATGGGTGTCGCGACCTTCTCTTCTCCGATTTGCCGCGGTTGCTCCGGCCGGGCGATCTCTTGGTGTTCAACAACACGCGGGTGATGCGTGCCCGGTTGTTCGGGCGTAAGGATACCGGCGGTCGGGTCGAGATCCTGATCGAGCGCGTCTTGGATGCGCGCGCGGCATTGGCCCAGGTTCGGGCGAGTAAGTCGCCCAAGCCGGGCGGCTGGATCGAGCTCGATGGAGGTGCGCGGCTCCTCGTGGGGCAGCGCAAAGGCGATATCCACCGGCTCGGTCTGGTCGAGGGCACCTTCGCCGATCTAATGTCGGAGCATGGTCATATCCCCTTGCCGCCTTACATCCAGCGTCCGGACGACGCCTCGGACGATGCGCGGTATCAAACAGTTTACGCCCGCCACAGCGGTGCCGTCGCCGCCCCGACGGCGGGTCTTCACTTCGATGAGGCCATGTTGGCGCGTCTGCGGGAGATGGGCGTCAGGCTCGCGGAGGTGACGCTGCACGTCGGTGCGGGAACCTTTCAGCCGGTCCGAGTGGATGACATCGATCGGCACGAGATGCACGCCGAATGGATCGACGTGAATGAGGATGTCTGCCGTGCGGTGCATTCGACCCGCGCGAGTGGTGGACGTGTCGTCGCCGTCGGCACCACGAGCGTGCGTAGCCTCGAGAGCGCTGCGGCCGACGGCGAGATCAAACCTTTTCGGGGCGACAGTCGCCTTTTTATTCGGCCCGGCTATCGGTTTCGAGTGGTGGACGCGATGATCACCAATTTCCACTTACCCGAATCGACGCTGCTCATGTTGGTTTCGGCCTTTGCGGGCTATCGCCTCGTCATGGACGCTTACCGCCACGCCGTGCATGCTCGGTATCGGTTCTTCAGCTACGGCGACGCGATGTTTCTGAGCTGCACTGAGGAGGATGCGGCGCTGAAGCCATCATCGAGCCGATGAGCATCCGGTCTGCCGAATCGGATTCGGCCCCGAATTGCTCAATCGGCGTGTGCGATTTTGCAGGCATTCTCACTCAACTCGCGTGCGGGGACGCTCTCTTAAAGATGTACCATGGATCGCTGCCGGCAAATCATCCGATCACGTTTTGCCGTTTCTTCTTGACATCCAATGTAGATCGCATAAATTATAGACACCGAGCCGCATGACGGCTCGCTAATCTTTTTAGAGATTACCCTTTAACCGTTCTGGAGGTATACCACGTGGAGTACGCTAACCTTAGCGTCGACGAAATTCGGCAGCAGCTTGCCGAGATCGAAAGCAGCAAGGCCGAGCTGAATCGCGCGCTGGAAGTACGCCGTAAGGAGGCGAAATCGGAAGTCGCGCAACAAATCAGAGGGCTGATCGCGCAATACGGCTACGAATTGGAAGAAATTCTGCCTCTGGTGGAATCCAAGCGTCGGCGTGCGGTCGGGTCGGTCCGGCGTTCGTCCACCGGGGAGCGTCAGTATACGCGATATGTCGACCCGGAGAATGGCGACAACGTTTATGTGCGTGGCGTTCTTCCCGGTTGGATGAAGCAGAAGATGGCGGAGCAAGGCTACGACCCGTCTTCCAAGACCGATCGCGAAGCCTTCAAATCAAGCTATCTCCAGGCGGTCGACGACTAGGCGCGATTAGGCCTTGATCATCGTTCCGGCCAGTGGCTGAGGAACAATGCGTAGTCAGGGTTTCCAGCCCTGATTCTGTCTGGCCAGGATGGCCTGACTACGCAGGTGGCCGACCATGTGGTCGGAGTTATAAACAAGGCCGCGCGATGACTGCGGCGATTTCCGAAGAACCACCTCGGCATCTATGTCGACATCGGACGGTCTCCTTCGGGTCGCGCGATGCATTTTCGAGCTCGGATGTCGAGATGGTAGGTCGGGACTGTTTACGACCTCCGGCCTAGCTGACCCGGCCTAGCTGACTCGGGTAAACCCCGAAAATAGGATATTCGCGGCGCTGGCTTTCATTGAGCGCATCGCGTAGACTCCGGGTTTCGCATCATCCGGTCGATGCGTCGTCTCGCGGCTGACCCCACCTTTGCCCAAGGCTTCATCCCCGAACGCCTCTTTTCTGCCTAGGCCGGTCCCGTGCTCGCACGGTTTTAGGCCGGTTTCAGGAGTTTTCATGTCATTCGATTCACTCGGCCTTCAGGCCGATTTGCTGCGTGCCGTAGCAACGCAGCGTTATGCCCGTCCGACCCCGATTCAACTGCAGGCAATACCGGAGATCTTGGCCGGTCATGACCTGCTTGCCGGGGCGCAAACCGGAACCGGCAAGACAGCGGCCTTCGTGCTGCCGATTCTGCAGCGGCTCTCCGAGAAGGGTCACCCGCAACGGCATCCGCGCGCACTGATCTTGACGCCGACGCGCGAGCTCGCGGCCCAGGTCGGCGAGCGCGTGCACGCCTACGGCCTGCACCTTCCTTTGCGCTCGACGATCGTCTTCGGTGGTGTCGGTATGCAGCCGCAGATCAATCAGTTGCAGCGGGGCGTGGATGTTCTGATCGCAACCCCGGGCCGCCTGCTCGATCACGCCGGCCGACGCACCGTCGATCTCTCACGCGTGGAGATTCTCGTCCTGGACGAGGCCGATCGCATGCTGGATATGGGTTTCATCCATGACATCCGGCGTATCATTCAGTTGCTCCCCGAGCGGCGTCAGAATCTCCTGTTCTCGGCGACTTACTCCGACGACATCCGCCGTCTGGCCGACGGGCTTCTCAAGCGCCCTAAGCTCATCGAGGTCGCACGCCGCAACACGGCCGCCGAGTCGGTCACGCAGGCGGCGCATCCGGTCGACAAGGCCCGCAAGCGTGATCTGCTCGCGCACCTCTTCCGTCGCGAGGGCTGGCATCAGGTGTTGGTGTTCACGCGGACCAAGGCCGGCGCCAATCGGCTTGTCGAGCACCTGAGCCGAGAGGGCATTACGGCTGCCGCCATTCACGGCAACAAGAGCCAGTCGGCCAGAACACGCGCCCTGGACGATTTCAAGCGCGGGAGTGTTCGGGCGCTGGTGGCCACCGATATTGCCGCGCGGGGATTGGATATCGTCGATCTGCCCCAAGTCGTTAATTTTGAGCTGCCGAATGTCGCCGAAGACTATGTCCACCGTATCGGTCGAACCGGTCGAGCCGGCGCAGACGGAAATGCGTTGTCTTTAGTCAGTCATGACGAGCAGGGTTTGCTGCAGGGGATACAGAGGCTCCTGCGTAAAGAGATCGCGATGAATCCCGTGGTCGGTTTCGAGCCGTCGTTGGTTCCGCCCGAGTCCGAGCCCGATCGAAGCCTCGGCGGTCGCCGCGATTCGCGCGGGCCGAGCCGTCCGGCGCGAAAGCCGGCCGCGGCGGCTTCGCCGTCGGCGAAACGTCCGTGGCGTGGCGGTGACCGGCGCGGGCGCGTCGTGACGCCTTAGTTTTTGAGGCATTGGCCTCGCGGGGAAGCGAGTCAAGCCGCTCCCGCAATACCTTCGTCTCCAACGGTTGGGGACAAAGACTGTCGAAACAGTTGCGTATTGATTTTTCGACCGTTCTCAATTTCTCTTCAATGCGCTCTCACGGAACTCTTGAATGATGAATATTTACGTTGGCAACCTGGCCTACGGCGTGACCCAAGACGAGCTGAAGACCGCATTCTCCGCCTATGGCGAGATCTCGAGCGTGAACTTGATCACCGACAAGTTCACCGGTGAATCCAAAGGCTTCGGCTTTGTCGAGATGCCGAACAACTCCGAGGCCGATGCCGCTATCAAGGGGCTGAACGAGACGCCGCTGAAGGGCCGCAACCTGAAGGTCAACCAAGCCAAGCCACGCGGTGAGCGTCCCTCGCGCGGGCCGCGCTGGTAAGCTGACTTCGGCTTCGGGGCATTGCCCCGAGGTCGTTATCGAGGTTGGCCTCGAGCACCTTAAGAAGCGAATTCTCCCTTTACCGCACCCCGCGCACTCCCGATGCTGCTCGACCTGATTTATCGCGTTTGCCCAGCCTCTCCGCAAGCCCATCAGTTTACCGTCGAAGTCGAGATTCCGGGTTCGGGCGCCCAGTCCGTTGCGCTGTCGTTGCCTGCGTGGATTCCCGGCAGTTATATGATTCGGGATTTCGCTCGGAATATCCTGACGCTCGTCGCCGAATCGGCCGACGGCACGCCGCTCGAGTGTCGAAAGCGTGACAAACAAACCTGGGTCTGCCGTACAGAGGGCAGTGCGGTCAGGGTGCGTTATCACGTTTACGCGTGGGAGCTCTCGGTTCGCGCGGCGCATCTCGATACGACGCACGCCTATTTCAACGGCGCCGCTCTCCTGATGCGGGTTCACGAAATGGACGACCGCCCCCGTCTGGTCGACCTATTGCCGCCCGACGGGCGTGTCGACGGGGTTTGGGAGGTCGCAACCAGTCTCGTACCGGAGCAGATCGATTCGCGCGGTTTCGGTCTCTATCGCGCCGAGACCTATGACGACCTGATCGATCATCCGGTCGAGATGGGCTGCTTCGAGCGCGTCGCGTTCAATCTTGCGGGCGTGCCGCATCGTATCGCGATCACGGGTCGCCAGCATACCGATAAGGCACGACTTGAGAACGACCTCCTGCGTATTTGTGCCGAGCACGCAGCCTTGTTCGGCGAACTGCCAATCGACCGCTATCTCTTTCTCGTCACCGCGCTGGGCGAGGGTTACGGCGGATTGGAACATCGGTTCTCCACCAGCCTGCTCTGCTCACGCACCGATCTACCGCATCCGACCGACGAAAAGCGCACCGATGCATATGTCCGCTTCTTGGGCCTGTGCAGTCACGAATATTTCCATCTCTGGCATGTCAAGCGCATTCGGCCCGCGGCGCTGATGGATGGCAAGCTGGATCGGGAGATCCACACCCGCACGCTTTGGGCCTTCGAAGGCATCACGTCCTACTACGACGAGCTCGCCTTGGTGCGCAGCGGTTGTATCGATGCCCGGGCCTATCTCGGCTTGCTCGCCGCGACCATCACCCGACTGATGCGCACCCCCGGGCGCGAGGTGCAGACCCTGGCCGAGTCAAGCTTCGATGCCTGGATCAAGTTCTATAAGCAAGACGAAAACGCGCCGAACGCCATCGTGAGCTATTACGTCAAGGGCGCCTTGGTTGCGTTGGCGCTGGACTTGATCATTCGGGCAAGGACGCAGGGCAGGGCATCGCTCGATGACGTTATGCGCTCGCTCTGGAGCCGCTATGGCCGCGCCGGTCTCGGCGTTCCCGAGCACGGGGTCGAGGCCGTTGCGACCGAGGTTTCGGGACTCGATCTGGACGGTTTCTTCTCGTCCGCCTTGGACGGGACCGCGGAGCTCGATCTCGAGCCGCTCTTGGCGGGGGTCGGGATCGCGATGCGGCTGCGCCCCGCGGATGGGCCGAAGGACCAAGGCGGGTGTCCGGAGTGCTTCGATCACCGGGAGGCGCGCCCGACCCTGGATCTGCGCTTGCGTCCGGGCGCCTCCGAGGCCGTCGTGCAGAATGTGATCCGTGGCGGTCCGGGCGAGCGCGCGGGTATCGCCCCGGGAGACGTCTTGGTCGCGGTCGACGGGCTGCGTGCGACTGCGGAGAACTTCGATTCCTTGGTCGTACGCGCTGCGACCCCGTCCGGGGTCCGGGTCCATCTGTTTCGGCGTGACGAGTTGATCGAGGTGCTCGCCGTCCCGACGCCGGCGCGATCCGATACCTGTGATTTGATGCTCATGGATGCAGTGCCGCCGGAGGTGCTCGAGGCCCGCACGCGTTGGCTCGCCAGCGTCGTCTCTAACGGCCGGGACGACGCGTGATTCCCGACTCGACGTTTCACGGCCAGAACGTGCCCACCGATCTCCTCGATGCGCAGCGGATTCTGGCAGCACTGTCCTCAGGCGCCCGCCGCGCGGTTGCTCGTCTGGAGGTTCACACCGAGATCGACTCGACCAATCGCTACCTGATGCGCGAGGCGGCGACGGGCGCGCCTTGCGGAACGCTTTGCCTTGCGGAATGCCAAACTGCCGGACGGGGCCGTTTCGGACGTCCCTGGATCTCGCCGTATGGGGCCAACCTTTATCTTTCAATGCTCTGGCGGTTCAAAGCGCCGCCAGCCGTCCTAGGTGGCTTCAGCTTGGTTGCGGGTGCCGTCGTCGCCGACGCGTTGCGTCGGATCGGCGCCGAGGGTCTTGCGCTCAAATGGCCGAACGATCTGCTCTGGGATCGGCGTAAGCTCGGTGGGATGCTCTTGGAGGTGGCCGGCGAGGCTCAAGGCCCCAGCGCTCTGGTGGTGGGGATCGGGATCAATGTACGGATGGCGCACGATCACGGTCACGCGATCGACCAGCCGTGGGTCGATCTTGCCGAAGTGCTCGGTGGCTTGCGGGTCGATCGTAACGCTTTGGCGGCGCGGGTTGCCGACGCCCTGATCGATGCCTTCGAGCGTTTCGATTGCGAGGGCCTGACCCCGTTCCTTGCACTCTGGGACGGGTTCGACGCCTTTCGCGGCGAGCAGGCGCGCATCCTGCTTGCAGACCGGGAGATTCGGGGCAGGGTGCTCGGGATCGCGTCGGACGGCGCCTTACGGCTTGAGACCGCCGACGGAGAAAGGCGATTCCATGCCGGAGAGGTCAGTTTGCGACGCGAGGGCGAGGGTGTTGGCGAGCGATGAAGCTGCTGCTGGATATCGGAAATACCAACCTACGCTGGGCGGTCTCGGACGGAGGCCCTCCCGGCGAGGTGCGGGTCGTGCGCCACGGCGGAGCGGCGCCGATCGATCTTTTGGCCGACTGGGAGCGATTGAATGCGCCCGAGCGTGTCGTCGCGAGCAACGTGGGCGGCGCATCGGTCGCCGCGGCGATCGGTCGCGCGACCCGGGTCTATTGGGGGCTCGACGTGGAATTCGTGCAGACCCGAGCGAGCTTCGGCGCGCTGCGCATCGCGTATCCTGAGCCTGAGCGCTTCGGTGTCGACCGCTGGCTGGCCTTGGTCGCCGCCCATCGCCTGGTTCCCGATGCAGTGCTGGTCGTGGATGCCGGAACGGCGGCCACCTTCGACCTCCTGCTTGTCGATGGCCGTCATCTCGGCGGCCTAATCCTGCCCGGGGTCGAGATGATGCGTGCGAGCCTTCTGGCCGGCACCCTCATCCCGCGGATCGCTTCCGAGCCGACCGACGAACCTTGGGCGGTCGATACGGGGCCCGCCGTTGCAGCCGGCAGTCTTCAGGCACTCGCGGCCCTGACGACGCGGCTCTACGACCGACTCGAGCAGCAGGCGCAGACGCCCCCGGCGCTCATCTTGACCGGCGGCGATGCCGAGCGTCTGGTTCCGGCGATGGATCGGCCCGCTCGGGTGGTGCCTGATCTGGTCCTTCGGGGACTGTTCGAGGTCGTCTCGGGCGAAGCCCCGGACATCGGATGAGCGTCCGCCTCGCCGGTTGGGCTTGGAACAGGTGCTTCGGCTCGCGGCGCGTGGAGAGCAGCAGACGGTCGCGTGCGGGGATTTGGCGCCCTCGACAGGAATTGAACCTGTGACCTACCGCTTAGGAGGCGATCGCTCTATCCAACTGAGCTACGAGGGCGTGCTGTCGTGCACCAACGGCTTTAGTGTAACCCGGGGAATGGCGACAGGCACCGGTTACCATCCCGATCCATGCCGATATCGTTTGAAATCCATCCGCGAAGCGGTGATTATTGAAGCGTGATCAGGTCTATACGTCCATGTCCATGACCAATCTGGCCCAGCCCGACGTCACCATCTTTCTCGATCACGCCGGCGTGATCCGGCGGGCGGCGCTGTCGCCTGCGATTCGCGGTGAGGCCCTGGATGCCTGGGTCGGGCGTCCCTGGGCCGAGACGGTCGAGTCGGTCGGAAGCGAGGGACTGCAGAGCCTCGTCGACGACGCCCGGGATTCGGGTGTCTCGGCCTTCCGGCAGGTCAACCAGATCTTTCCATCCGGTTTGCGTCTTCCGATCGAATATACCGCGGTGAGTTTGGGATGCGATGCCGGTCTGGTCGCCATCGGCCGCAGTCTCCAAGCCGTGACCGAGCTGCAGACGCGCCTCGTGGAGGCGCAGCAGACGATGGAGCGTGATTATTGGAAGCTGCGCGAGGTCGAGACACGGTATCGGCTCCTATTCGGATCCTCCAACGACGCGGTCATTCTGTTGCGAGTCGACAGTCTCGCGATCCAGGACGTCAACCCGGCTGCGTCGCGCGCCCTCGTTGGTCCGACCGGAGCGCAGCGGCCGCTGGTCGGTAAAGACTTTTCCGGCGAGTTGGTCGACGGTGAGCGCGACCTCTTTCGCGCGATGCTCCGACGGCTCGACGATCACGGCAGCGCGCCCGGAATTCTGTTGCATCTCGGTGCAGAGCGAGCGGCTTGGATGGTGCGTGCTTCGCGGCTCGCATCCGAGGCCGGTTCACTCTACCTACTCCAATTGACCGCCACCGAGGCCGCGTTGGCGTCTCGGCAGTCTGCCGAAGGTGAGCTCGCCGACGTCCTGATCGAGCGCTTGCCCGATGGATTCGTCGTGACCGATCGAGGTGGCCTGATTCGTTGGGTGAATCCGGCCTTCCTAGACCTCGTTCAAATGCCGACCTCGGGCGGGGTGTTGCAGCAGAGCCTCGGGTGTTGGCTCGACCGACCGGGCGCCGATATGGGCGTGCTGTTGACGACGATCGCGCGACTCGGTGTCGTACGTCCGTTCTTGACCAGACTCCGCGGCGATCTCGGTGCCGAGACGGAGGTCGAGATCTCGGCGGCTGGCGATCTGGACAGTGAGCCGACGTCGATCGGAATCTTGTTCCGTGATGTCGGCAGGCGCCTGCCGCGGCAGGACAACGATGAACGTCTCGGTGGACGCCTGGCGGCCTTGACCGGGCGGATCGGCAAAGGTCCCTTGCGTGCACTGGTGGACGAGGCGGTCAGCGTCCTCGAGCAGCACTACATCGAAGAGGCGTTGGACCTCACGCGCGGCAATCGCACCGCAACTGCCGATCTTTTGGGATTGAGTCGTCAGAGTCTCTACGTCAAGCTCAAGCGCTACGGGATCGATCAGGATACGATCACGGATCAGGGATATCGACCCTAAACCGCGTCCCGAGCGCGATGCTCATGTTCGAGTGAGCTCGATGTTTCGTGCATCCGCAACCCTTAGCGGGGATGCGGTTTTAGATAATATAATTTTCAAACCGCGCCGACTCCAACGGTCGTCAAGTCTGCCGGGGCCGATCCCATCCAAGAACATCGCATACCGCGCCGGGCGCGGTTTAAGCATCGGAGTGCAGCCCAATTGACCCCCGATCTTTCTTCCTCGCCGGCGTTCGGGCACGCCGACCTTTCCAATTGCGAGCGCGAACAGATTCAGCTCGCCGCATCCATCCAACCGCACGGCGCCATGATCGTTCTTTCGGAGCCGGATCTCATCGTGATCCAGGCCAGCGAGAATGCGCGCTCCCTGTTGCGGCTCGACCGGGATCCGATCGGCGCCCGTCTCGACGAGTTGGTACCGATCCTGGCAGCGAGGGTTCGTCCGAGACTCAACGATGATCTGGCGCAGGTCCCGCTGGTGTTGCGAACGCCAGTGGGGGCGCACTCGGCGCGGGATTTCGATGCCATCGTGCATCGTCCGCCGGCGGGTGGATTGGTCGTCGAGCTCGAGCCGTGGGGGGCCGCGGTCGACCTATCGGCTCGGATCAATGCCGCGCTGCAGACGATCATCGCATCGGCTTCGTTGCGGTCCTTGTGCGACGAGGCCGCGAGCATCTTCAAGTCGATTGTCGGTTACGATCGGGTCATGGTCTATCGGTTCGATGACGAGGGCCACGGCGAGATCTTTTCCGAGCAGCGCGAGCCCGAGCTCGATGCCTACCTCGGAAACCGTTATCCGGATTCCGATATCCCTCAAATCGCGCGTCGGCTCTACGAGCGCAACCGGATCCGCCTCTTGGTCGATGTCGACTACGAACCGGTACGCATCCATCCCCGGGCCTCGCCCGTCACGGGGGAGGATCTGGATATGTCGCTGTGCAGCCTGCGCAGCATGTCGCCGATCCACATCCAATATTTGAAGAACATGGGCGTCGGGGCGACCTTGGTCGCCTCGCTCTTGGTCGGGGGCAGGCTGTGGGGGCTGATCGCGTGTCATCATTGCGGGCCGCGCTTCGTGCAGTACGAGATTCGCGCCGTCTGCGAGCTGCTGGCCGAGGCGGTGGCGACACGCATCGCCGCCTTGGAGAGCTTCGTCCAGGCTCAGGCGGAGTTATCGGTTCGGCGCCTCGAGCAGCGGATGGTGGAGGCGATCTCGCGCGAGGGTGACTGGACATCCGCCCTCTTCGACGACCCCCGAACCTTGCTTCAGACCGTCGATGCAGCGGGAGCGGCCTTGATCTGCGACGGCAGAATTCTGACTACCGGAGAGGTACCCGGAACCCGTGACCTGCGCGAGATCGGCGCCTGGCTCGATACGCAGCCGCGGCGCGCAGTGATGGCGACCGCCTCGCTGCGGCGCGACGAGCTGAGCCTCGCGGATCTGACCCCGGTGGCGAGCGGCATCCTCGCGGCGCCGGTGTCGAGCTGCAGGGGCGAATACCTCATCTGGTGTCGTCCCGAGCGGGTACGGACAGTGACTTGGGGTGGCAATCCCTTCAAGCCAGTCTTCAGCGGAGACGATCCCTCGCAGCTTTCGCCGCGGCGTTCCTTCGCCCAATGGCATCAGGTCGTGGAGGGCACGTCCGACCCCTGGACCTCCGCAAATCTGGCGACGGCCAGATTGATCGGTGAATCCGTGGCGGATGTCATCCAGCAGTTTCGCTCGGTCCGTGTGCTGATCGCCCAAGCGCAGCTCGCCCAGGTTCGCTCTCAGGTCGGAGCCTCCGAGCAGCCGATCCTCATCGCCGATGCGGACGGCGTTTTCTTGCTGACGACGCAGTCCTTCGAGCGACTCCTGCATCCGGACCAATCCCGTCCGCGATGTCTGGATGATCTACTGGATTTGTTCTCGGAGACGACGCAGGCGGAGGCACGCCGCCGTCTCGATGAGTTGGTGACGCATCGTCGGGCTTGGCGCGGAGAAGTGGAGTTGAACACCGGCGATATCGGCCTTCGTCCATTTCTGGTACGCGCCGATCCAGTCTTTTCTTCGCCGGAGCTGGTCTTGGGCTTTGTGCTCTTGCTGACCGACCTGAGCGAGCGCAAACGGGCCGAGGATGCCCGGCATCGGGTTCAGGCCGGTCTGCTCGAGCAGCAGAAGATCATGCGCCAGCAGTTGCAATGGAGTGCCAACCCCATGTACCGCGAGCTACTCTCGGCCATTGTCGCGAATGCGCAGCTTGCCGCGCTCGAGGTGACCGACTGCGTCGATTTGGGCCGGGTGCCCGCATTGGTCGACGCCGTTCAGTCATCGGTCCAGCGGACCACCCAGCTCCTCGAGCACCTCGCCTGGTATTCGGCGCAGTACACTAAGGGCGATCCGCCTGTCGGTAACTGACGCGAGCGGGTTAGGCGATTTCCGAGAATAGTCATCCCGACAGCGAGTGCCTCGAGGGCATCGAGTCCCTGATGCCGTCGGTCTTGAGCAAATCGTCGCAGAATTTTTCGTTGTCGTTTTCGTTGTCGTTGTCGTTGTCGTTTTCGGTGTCGTTTTCGTTGTCGTCATCGGATTCCGGACGAACACGACAACGACAACGAGAAGAGGCTTCGACCATTTTTCCTGGTTGGGGCTCTGCCGGTAGATCCTTTTCCGGAAATCAGCTTAAACCGCGCCAAGCGCGGTTTAAGCGCGCCAGCGCAGGGCCAGATCGGCGAGATGTGCGATCAGGGCCAAGGCCAGCCAGAGTCCGATCCAGACCCACTCGGCGCCGGTCAGGGCAAAACGTACCGCAGCCAGCAGGAACGCGCCCGCGAGCAGCAGTCCGACCAGATCGCGCGGAGCGACACCTTTCCCCGTCACGCGGTGCATAACAGTCAGTGCGATCGCCTCCACCACGACCAAGCCGAGGATCAGATCGATCAAGCGCCCGTTTGCGAAGAGCTCGGCCACGCTGTTGCCTCCCGGAGTGCTCGCGTCCCGTCAGCGTGCCGAAACGAAACCCAGGAGGTGCGCCATGTCCTTGAAGAAGATCCGCAGATGGGCAGCCGGCTTGGCACGGACCAGACGCTTGTTCATGTAGGCTTCCCAGGTCAGATACTGCACGTCCGGGTCTTTGCACATGCTCACGAAACGCTCGCGACGCTTGTCGCTGGCGTACCAGAAGTGCTGCATCATCCCCAGCACCCAGAAGACCTTGCCATGGGACTTCATGAAGCGGACCCGCGCGGTCTTGAGTGCGCGCGCATCGCCGGTGGCGAGAAAGGTGTCGACCGCGTCACCGGCCAACCGTCCGCCGACCAGCGCGTAATAGATGCCCTCGCCCGAGGCGGGGGCCACCACCCCGGCGGCATCGCCGGCCAGTACTAGGTCGCGACCGTTGTCCCAGCGCTTGAGCGGTTTCAGCGGGATGGGAGCGCCCTCGCGCCGCAGGGTCTCCGCGTGCTCCAGTCCCGCGCGGCGACGCAGCTCGGTGGTTGCGCCTTTCAGCGAGAAGCCCTCGACCGCGGTGCCCACGCCGACGCTGGTGGTGTCGCCGTGCGGGAAGACCCAGCCGTAGAAGTCCGGCGAGATGTCGCCTTGGTAGTAGACATCGCAGCGCGTGCCGTCGAAGTCGGCCGGACCGCCGTTGGGCGGGGTGCGCACGATCTCATGATAGGCGGCGACATATTTGATCTTGTCGGCGCCCGGAACGCACTGCTTGCCGACCGCCGAGTGTGCCCCGTCGGCGCCGATCACGGCACGGGCGCGGACCCGCTCGGACGCGTTGCCGCTGCGCCCGGCGCCAGGTCGATAGCGGATGAGTGCCACGCCGTCGGTGTCGCGCTCGACCGCCTCGAAGGTGCCGGTGCGCCGCTCGGCCCCGGCTTGCGCGGCGCGCTCGCGAAGCCACTCATCGAAATGCTCGCGATCCACCATGCCGACGTAGCCGCCGTTGATGGGCATGTCCACACGCTGGTCGGACGGTGAAACCATGCGGGCTGAGTTGACCTGATTGGCCAGCATGGATTCCGGGATCTCGAACTCACGCATCGCCTGTGGCGGGATGGCGCCGCCGCAAGGCTTGATGCGCCCGCCGCGATCGAGCAGAAGGACACGGCGCCCGCGCTTGGCGAGATCGGTTGCGGCAGTTGCACCGGCGGGCCCGCCACCGACGATCACGACGTCGAATGTTTCAAGAGTTGTCATCGCATGCTGGCCCTGATGTTGGGTAAATCGAAGTGTTCCGAAGCCCGGAGCAAAGGCGCCGGGCAGGCGCGATCAAGTCGTTTGTCGAGCTTGGCTCAAACGAGAAGCCCGCGCACGGCGAAGGCGCTGATCATCATACCGGTCACATAGACGCTGACACCGAGTCCGCTGAACCAGGTCGCCCGCTCGCGCGGACTCTGCAGGAAGCGAATCATCAGCAGCAGTTGGATCAGCAGGACCACGCCGACGGCGATGGCGTGGGCCGGCGTGTCCCAGGCGAGAAGCAGCGCGATCACGATCGCCTGAGGCACAGCCATCACGATGCTGGCCAGGCGCGCGGCCCCGTCGACACCGAGTTGAACCGGCAGCGAGCGCACGTTCATCTGCTTGTCGCCCTCGATCGCCTTGAAATCATTAAGCGTCATGATGCCGTGCGCGCCGATGCTGTAGAGCACGGCGAGCGCGAGGATCCGCCAGTCCGGCATGGCGCCTCCGAGCATGACGGCGGCCCCGGTGACCCACGCCAATCCCTCGTAGGAAAATCCGACGGCGAGGTTGCCCCACCAGCCGTTGCCCTTGAGACGAAACGGCGGTGCGCTGTAGGCCCAGGCCAGAGCCATGCCGATCAGCGATGCCCCGAAGACCCAGGGTCCGAGCACCCAAGCGAGCAGCAGCGAGACCGCGGTCCAGATGAGTGCGAGATAGAGGCCCCAACGCCCCGGGATCCGCCCCGAGGGGATCGGGCGATTCGGCTCGTTGATGGCGTCGACGTGACGGTCGTACCAGTCGTTCACGACCTGACTCGTTCCGCACATCAGGGGGCCGGCCAGCAGCACTCCGGCGAGCAGGAGCCACCACTGCTGCAGGATGGGTGCGCCTGAGGACACGACGCCGCACGCGAAGGCCCACATCGGCGGGAACCAAGTGATGGGATGCGATACTTCCAAGATCGCGGGCATGGACGGATAGGCGGACGCTGCCGCAGGCAAGGCGCTTCGATTCATGCCGCTCACTTGTCGGATGGCGCCGATGGCTCGGCTGCTTGGTCTCAAATCCCGTAACGGTCGATTTTGACGTATAGGCTTTGGCGGCTCAAGCCCAGCAACTCGGCCGCCGAGGCTCGATTATCTCCGGTCAGCTTCAGTGCCGCCTCGATACAGAGCCGTTCGATGGTGTCGGTCGATTCGCGCACCAACTCCTTGAGGGGAACGCGTCCGACCCGGTCGGTGAGCTGATCGAGCCAGCGAGGCTGCTCCGGATTTGTCGGTTGCTCGGCGTGCAGGCGGCGACCGACATCTCGGATGAAGAACCCGAAATAGGGGCGCTCCCCGTTGCGGACTGCGGCGGCCGAGATCTCGATATCGGTCGTGGATCCATACTCGCCACGCAAGGTGGTCGCGAAGAGCCGGACCGTGTCGTGCTGGCGCAGGTTGGCCATCAGCACATTGAGGTCTACGCCCGGACGCCCGAGCCAACGGTCGAGCGACTCGCCTCGCGCCTGTTGCTCCGCGGCGATCTCGGTCAAGGCCAGGAAGGTGTTGTTGGCACTCAACACCCGACCGTCCGCATCCGTGATGACGACACAGTCCGGTGCGTTCTCGAGGACGCGAAGATAGCGAGCCCGGTTCTCCGGCAAGGTGAAGGTGGCGCTCTCGGCGATGATCGGCGACAGACGAATGAGCAGAAAAGAGAGGTTCTCCTGGCGCAGCAGCGAGGCCGAGACCAAGAATTCCTGCATGCCGTCGGCGAGCTTGGCCCGCACGTCGTCCGCCCGACCGGCGGCTCGAACGGCGGCCAGAAGTCCGTTGATCGACTGTGTGCCCTCGGTGTCGAATCCCTCCGGGAAGGGACGGCCGATGACCCGTGTCGGCGATTCGCCGAGGAGCTGTCCGGCGGCGGGATTCGCCTCGACGACCCGCTGGGTCGGCGCGTCGATGATGAGGATGGCCTCCGAGACCATGCGAAACAACAAACGATAACGAGTCTCGACCTGGCGGAACCGCCAATAGTCGCGCTCGAGGGCTTGTTGTGCGTCGACAAGCTGCTGTTGCAGGGCGGCCATGCCCTGGAGGTTGCGCCCCAGCGCAACCACACTTGTTCCAAGACGCAAAGCCCGGTATTGGATCGGGATATCGGTCCCGCGTACGGAGGGATGGTTGACTTGTCGCCAACGGGTGACGCGGGAGTCAGATGCCTCGCTGAGCAAGGCTTCGAGATTTGCGCGGCTCTCCGGCAGCACGGTGGTCAGCCAGGGGTGTCCGACCCAGTCCCTGCTGAGCTCGCTCGAAAGATCCTCGCTGCCGAACGAGATGTCGCAGACGATGCCCGCTTGATTGACCACGACCGCAATATCGGTTGCGCCTTCAACCAACGTCGCCGCCGTTTCGGCATCGAGGGTGCCGAACGATTCCTTCGGGGCTCTGAACGGACTCACGACGACCAGACCCTCCAATGTCTCGGGGCGCGCCCGCGCAACCCGTTATCGATGCCGAGAGCGGCCGGCTCGCCGGAGCGCTCTAGACGGAGCGGCATGCCCGTCGGTATCCAACACCCGCACCGTTGCGCCAGGCGGCCTCGAGCGCATCGTTCGACGCGGCTTCCGGCTTCTAACGGATCCTGTCTGGTATCGATGATCACAAGAGACCGCTTGCGCCGCTCGGGGACGTCATTCGTCAACGAAAAAATACGCCGAGGCGCGAGGTGCCTGCCGCCCTGTCGCTCCAATCTGGATCGTCCGAGCGCCGCCGTTGTGCGGAGTCCGAGTCGGGGGCCTTGCCGCAGTCGTTGCTTCTTCGCTGCGGGGCGCAGCTGCTGCCGATGGCAACGCAGAAACGCCGGTTCCACTGTCGGGCTCACTACCCTATTGTGGTGCCTGGTGCGGGGTTGTCAAGTCAGGTTTACGTAAAGTTTGGTTGACGCATCTCTGAAAGCGGACTAGATTCGTCATATGTAGAACGCGACGACGGATCATACCCTAGTTCGCCAACTGATGAACCATCCTGGAATGCAACCGCAGCAACGCAGACCTCTCTACACACCGGAGGAGCGCCTCCGCCGCGACGAGTCCCCGTGGACGCTGGTCCAGGGCATACTTGCGCCTGTGCAGTTTCTGGTCTTTCTGGTGAGCCTCTTTTTGGTGCTGCGTTATTTGGCGACAGGCGATGGCGCGTTCGCCGCGACCGTCTCGATCGTCGTCAAGACGCTGGTGCTCTACGCCATCATGATTACGGGCGCAATCTGGGAGCGTGTCGTCTTCGGGCGCTATCTCTTCGCGCCCGCGTTCTTTTGGGAAGACGTCTTCAGCATGCTGGTGCTGGCCCTGCACACCGCCTATCTGGTGGCCCTCGCCACCGGCGCGCTCGGTATGCGAGGACTCATGTGGTTGGCATTGGCCGCTTATGCGGCTTATGTCATCAATGCCGGCCAGTTCCTGATCAAGCTGCGCGCCGCCCGACTCGATCAGGCCCTCGACCAAGCGCGCGATCAGGCAAAGGATCGCGAGACCCTCGCGGAGGCGGCCGAATGAGCGGGCTGCAGACGCACGATCGGGGATCCGCCGCCGGCGATAGGCTCCCGGTCGTCACGCGCGAGCGCGGCCAGCGGCAGGTGTTCTGCGGCCTGGCCGGAATCGTCTGGCTGCACCGCAAGATCCAGGACGCCTTCTTTTTGGTCATCGGCTCGCGCACCTGTGCGCACCTACTGCAGTCCGCGGCTGGCGTGATGATCTTCGCCGAGCCGCGTTTTGCGACGGCGATTCTACATGAGCGCGATCTTGCCGGTCTGGCAGACTGCAACGCCGAGCTGGATCGCGTGGTTGCGGAGGTGTTGGAGCGGCGCCCCGACATCGGCACCCTCTTTCTGGTCGGCTCATGTCCGTCGGAGGTCATCAAGCTCGATCTGGCGAAGGCCGCCGAGCGTCTATCCGCTGTCTATCGCGGACGGGTGCGAATCCTCGACTATTCGGCGAGCGGTCTGGAGACGACCTTCACGCAAGGCGAGGACGCCTGCCTGAAGGCGCTGGTGCCCGAGTTGCCGCAGCTGCCGAGCGGCGAGCGCTCGCTCTTGGTCCTCGGAACCTTGCCCGACGTGGTCGAAGATCAGCTCGCCCGACTCTTCGCCGAGCTGGGGATCGGGCCTCTGCACTTCCTGCCGCCGCGCCGGACCACCGAGTTTCCTCCCCTGGGCAGCGGGACCAAGGTCCTGCTGGCCCAGCCCTTTTTAGGGGAGACGGCGCGGGCCTGTCAGGCGCGGGGGGCCAGTCTGCTGTCCGCGCCCTATCCCTTCGGGATCGAAGGCACGCTCGGCTGGCTGCGTGCGGCGACCGAGGCGTGGGGCGTAACGGGCGAGGTACTCGACGCCGTGACGGCGCCGGCGATCGCGCGGGCGCAACGCGGACTCGCGCATCATCGCGCGTCTCTCGAGGGCAAGCGCATCAGCTTTCTTCCGGATTCGCAGCTTGAGATCCCGCTTGCGCGCTTCCTGCAGCGCGAATGCGGCATGGAGCTGGTCGAGGTCGGCACACCCTTCCTGGATCGTCAGCTCATGGCCGAGGAGATGCGTCTCCTGCCGGAAGGCGTGCGCCTCACCGAGGGTCAGGATCTCGAACGCCAGCTCGATCGTCTGCGCGAGGATCGTCCCGATCTCACGGTCTGCGGTCTGGGTCTGGCCAATCCGCTGGAATCCGAAGGTTTGCGGACCAAGTGGTCCATCGAGCTGGTGTTCACGCCGGTCCATGGCTTCGATCAGGCCGCCGATCTTGCCGAGCTCTTCGCGCGGCCGCTGCGGCGTGCCGCCTTGCTGCGGGTCTGACGCGATGCAGCTCACACTCTGGACATACGAAGGACCCCCGCACATCGGCGCCATGCGCGTCGTTGCCTCCATGGAAGGCGTGCATCTGGTCCTGCATGCGCCGCAGGGCGACACCTACGCGGATCTGCTCTTCACCATGATCGAGCGGCGCGGCACCCGTCCGCCCGTGTCCTATACAACTTTCCAGGCGCGCGAGCTCGGCAGCGATACCGCGGAGCTGGTCAAAAACAGTGTCGGCGACGCCTTCGAGCGCTTCAAGCCGCGCGTGCTCCTGGTGGGCGAGGCCTGCACGGCCGAGCTGATCCAGGACCAGCCCGGTGCGCTGGCGCGCGGGATGGGTCTGCCGGTGCCGGTCCTGTCGCTTGAGCTGCCGGCCTATGCGCGCAAGGAGTGCTGGGGTGCCAACGAGACCTTCTATCAATTGGTCCGTGGTCTGCTGAAGCCCCGCGTCCCGGAAGCGGGGCGTCATCCCGAGCCCAGACCGGCCGATCGGCGCCCGCGTGCGAATCTGCTCGGCCCGACGTCGCTGGGTTTCCGCTGCCGCGACGATGTGGAAGAGGTCACGCGTCTCCTCGCCTCGGTCGGCGTGGATGTCCATGTGGTCGCGCCTCTGGGGGCGACCCCCGAAGACCTGCTCCGGATCCCGGAGGCCGACTTCAACGTCTGTCTCTATCCCGAGACGGCTGATCAGACCTGTCTGTGGCTGGAGCGTAGGTTCGGTCAGCCGACGGTGAAAACGGTGCCGATCGGCATCGGCGCGACCCGTGATTTTCTCGACGAGGTCGGGCGCATCGCCGGGATCGACGTGGCTGATGCCAAGTCGCCGATTTCGTCTAGAATGCCCTGGTACTCGCGGTCGGTGGATTCGACCTACCTAACCGGCAAGCGTGTCTTCATCTTCGCCGACGCAACCCATGCGGTCGCAGCGGCGCGGATGTGTGCCGAAGAGTTGGGGTTCACGGTCGTCGGCATCGGGACCTATGCCCGCGAGTTTGCTCGCGAGGTTCGGGAATGCGCGAAACGCTACGGGGTCGAGTCGCTGATCACGGACGACTATCTCGAGGTCGAGAAACGGGCGGCGGAGCTTCAGCCCGAGCTGATGTTGGGCACCCAGATGGAGCGCCACATCGCCAAGCGGTTGGGTATTCCCTGCGCGGTCATCTCGGCGCCCGTGCATGTCCAGGATTTCCCGGCGCGGTATGCGCCGCAGATGGGTTTCGAAGGTGCGAACGTGATCTTCGACACCTGGGTCCATCCCTTGATGATGGGGCTCGAAGAGCATCTTATCACCATGTTTCGGGAGGACTTCGAGTTTCACGATGCGGCGACGCCGTCGCATCTCGGCTCGCGGGTCGGCGCGAGTCGGCCCGCCGGGTCCGAGTCGCAAGCAGCGGCCGAGCCGGCGGATCTGCCGGTTTCCGACGATGCTTCCACCATCACTTGGGCACCGGAAGCCGAGCAGGAGCTGAAAAAGATCCCTTTCTTCGTGCGCGGCAAGGCGCGTCGGAATACCGAGCGCTTCGCGGAGGAACAGGGCATCCAGACCATCACTGTGGAGACGCTCTACGATGCCAAAGCGCACTTCGGCCGCTGACAGGCGCGCCTCGACCACGGACATTACCCCGGTCCGTGTGGTCATTGTGAATCTCGACGGGCACCTCGCCGGTACGACCGAGCGGGCGCGTCCGTCATTGCAGCGCGAGCTGCCCGGTCTGCAGCTGAGTCTGCACGCCGCGACCGAATGGGCCGATTCCCCGGAGATGCTCGATCGCTGTCGCGCGGACCTCGCCCGCGGCGACATCATCATGATCACCATGTTGGTCATGGAAGAGCACTTCAAACCCATCCTGCCCGCGCTGGCGGCCCGTCGTGACGACTGCGACGCCATGATCGTCTGCATGTCGGCCGGCGAGCTGATGAAGATGACCCGGCTCGGCGGCTTCAAGATGGACGGATCCCCGGGCGGCCCGATGGCGCTGCTCAAGCGTCTGCGCGGCGGCAAGGAAAAGAAACAGAGTGCGGGCGCCCAGCAGATGTCGATGCTGCGACGCATCCCCAAGCTGCTGCGCTTCATCCCGGGCACCGCCCAGGACGTGCGTGCCTATTTCCTGACCCTCCAGTATTGGCTGGCCGGCTCGGACGAGAACCTGGGCAACATGATCCGGTTCTTGGTCGACCGCTATGCCGACGGCCCGAGGCGCCATCTGCGCGGGACCATCAAGGCCGCGCCGCCGGTCGAGTATCCGGACGTCGGGCTCTATCATCCGAGAATGAAGGGCCGGATCTCCGATCAGCTCGCGAGCCTGCCGCCCGTCAACGGCCGCCCCAACGGTTGCGTCGGCCTGCTGCTCATGCGCTCCTATGTGCTGGCCGGCAACGCCGCCCACTACAACGGCGTGATCGAGGCGCTCGAGGCTCGCGGCCTGCAGGTCGTTCCGGCCTTCGCGAGCGGTCTGGACGCGCGCCCGGCGATCGAGCGGTTCTTCCTCAAGGACGGCAAGGCGACGGTCGACGCCGTCGTCTCGCTCACCGGCTTCTCCTTGGTCGGCGGGCCGGCCTACAACGACTCCAAGGCCGCCGACGAGATCCTGACCAAACTGGACGTGCCCTATCTCTCCACCCTGGCGGTGGAGTTCCAGCATGTGGACCAATGGGAGGCGTCGAGCCAGGGTCTGCTCGCGGTCGAGGCGACCATGATGGTCGCCATCCCCGAGCTCGACGGCGCGACCGGCTCCATGGTCTACGGCGGTCGCAGCGGCGGCGGCTCGGGCGACGGCGCACGCGATATGCAGTCGCACGGCGAGCGCGCGCAACGCTTGGCCTCGCGTGTGGAGCGTCTGGTGCGTCTGCGTCGGGCCAAGCGCGCCGAGCGCAAGGTCGCCATCGTCCTCTTCAACTTCCCGCCGAACGCCGGCAACACCGGTACGGCCGCCTATCTGTCCGTCTTCGCCTCGCTCTATCACACGCTCAAGACGATGCACGCGGAAGGCTACAAGGTCGATGTGCCCAAGGATGTCGACGCGCTGCGCGAGCAGATCGTCAACGGCAACTCCGGGCGTTTCGGCTCCCACGCCAACGTGCATGTTCGCATCCCGGTCGACGATCATGTCCGGCGCGAGCCCTGGCTGGCCGAGATCGAGGCCCAGTGGGGTTCGGCACCCGGCAAGCAGCAGACCGACGGCGGCTCGCTGTTCGTGCTCGGCGCCCAGTTCGGCAATGTCTTCGTCGGCATCCAACCCGCCTTCGGCTACGAGGGTGACCCTATGCGGTTGCTCTTCGAGAAAGGCTTCACCCCGACCCATGCCTTCTCGGCCTTCTATCGCTGGATTCGCGACGACTTCGGCGCCCATGCGGTGCTGCACTTCGGAACGCACGGCGCACTCGAGTTCATGCCCGGCAAGCAGGCCGGTCTCTCGGGCGCCTGCTGGCCGGATCGTCTGATCACGGATCTGCCGAACGTCTATCTCTACGCCTCGAACAATCCGTCCGAGGGCACCATCGCCAAGCGGCGTGCCGCGGCAACCCTGATCAGCTACATCACGCCCCCGATCGCCCACGCCGGACTCTACAAGGGTCTGATCGATCTGAAGGGCTCGATGGAGCGCATGCGCGGTCTGCCCCCCGAGGAGAAAGACGAGCGCGCCGAGTTGGCCGTGCTGATTCAGGCCCAGGCCGCCGAGCTTGATCTGGCAGAGCTTGAGCCGACCTGGACCGACGATGCGGAAAGCCGCATCGCCAAGCTCCACGACAAGGTGCTGGAGCTCGAATACACCCTGATCCCGCATGGGCTGCATGTCGTCGGCGAGGCGCCGAGCGAAGAGGAGCGGCTCGACCTGCTGCTCGCGGTCGCCGAGGCGTCCAAGGACATGCACCCGACGCGCGCGGCCGTCGAGGCACTGGTCGCCGGCAAGACGCCCGAGAAGGCGCTCAAGGCCGGCAGTATGGCCACCTCCCACGAGAACCTCGAGCTGTTCCGCGAGCTGGCCGAGACCGACCGGCTTCTGGTTCAGGACACCGAGACGCCGGCCATCCTGCATGCGCTTGACGGTGGCTTCATTCGTCCCGCGCCGGGCGGCGATCTGCTGCGTACCCCGGCGATCCTGCCGACCGGGCGCAACCTGCACGGTTTCGACCCCTTCCGTCTGCCGAGCACCTACGCGGTCAAGGACGGCGCGCGCCAGGCCCAGCGTCTGATCGAGCGTCACATGTCGGAGGAGGGCAACAGCTTCCCCGAGACCATCGCGCTCGTGCTCTGGGGGACCGACAACCTCAAGACAGAAGGCGGACCGATCGGACAGGCCCTGTCGCTGCTCGGCGCGCTCCCGCGTTTCGACAACTATGGCCGTCTGGCCGGCGCGACCCTGATCCCGCTCGAAGAGCTGGGCCGTCCGCGTGTCGACGTGGTCATGACGCTCTCGGGCATCTTCCGCGATTTGTTGCCCCTGCAGACTCGCTTGCTGGCCGAGGCCGCATTCCTTGCCGCCCAAGCCGACGAGCCGCTTGAGCAGAACTTTGTGCGCAAGCACGCACTGGCCTATCAAGAGGCGCAGGGCTGCGATCTGGAGACCGCCTCGCTGCGGGTCTTCAGCAACGCCGACGGGGCTTACGGCGCAAACGTCAACTACCTGGTCGACAGCAGCAACTGGGACGGTGAGGACGAGCTGGCCGAGACCTACACGCGTCGCAAGTGCTTCGCCTACGGGCGCTCCGGTCAGCCGGTCCGTCAGGCCGAGCTGCTCAAGAGCGTACTCTCCACCGTACAGTTGGCCTACCAGAACCTCGACTCGGTCGAGCTGGGCGTGACCACCGTCGACCATTATTTCGACACCCTCGGCGGGATCACCCGCGCGGTGGGGCGCTTCAAGGGCGATGACGTCCCCGTCTATATCGGCGATCAGACCCGCGGTGACGGCGTGGTCCGCACCCTGGCCGAGCAGGTCGCGCTCGAAACGCGCACGCGTATGCTCAATCCCAAGTGGTACGAGGGCATGCTCAAGCACGGCTACGAGGGTGTGCGCCAGATCGAAGTCCATGTGACCAACACCATGGGTTGGTCGGCGACCACCGGTCAGGTCGCGCCCTGGGTCTATCAGCAGCTCACCGAGACCTATGTGCTCGACGAGGAGATGCGCAACCGTCTCGCGCAGCTCAACCCGACGGCATCGGCCAAGGTCGCGAACCGGCTGATCGAGGCCCACGAACGCAATTACTGGTCGCCCGATGCGGCCACGCTGGAGGCGCTGCGTCAGGCCGGCGAGGAGCTTGAAGACCGTCTTGAAGGCATTATCGAGGAGGCCGCCGCGTGACGGTCCAAGAGATCCCGGCCGGCATGCTCGGCGACTTTCCAAGGCACTTGGACGGCGAAGGCAGCGTTCAGGTCCAGCTTGATCCGGATATCCGAATCGATACAGCCAAGGTCTTTGCCGTCTACGGTAAGGGCGGTATCGGCAAGAGCACGACCTCGTCGAATCTGTCGGTCGCCTTTTCCAAGCTTGGCAAGCGCGTCCTGCAGATCGGCTGCGACCCGAAGCATGACTCGACCTTTACGCTGACCAAGTGCTTGGTGCCGACGGTCATCGACATCCTCGAATCCGTGGACTTCCATGCCGAGGAGCTGCGGCCGAGCGACTATGTCTACGAGGGCTACAACGGCGTGATGTGCGTGGAGGCGGGCGGGCCGCCGGCCGGCACCGGCTGCGGCGGCTATGTGGTCGGCCAGACCGTGAAGCTGCTCAAGCAGCATCACCTGCTCGAAGACACCGACGTGGTGGTCTTCGACGTGCTCGGCGACGTGGTCTGCGGCGGGTTTGCCGCGCCGCTGCAACATGCCGAGCGTGCGCTGATCGTCACCGCAAACGACTTCGACTCCATCTTCGCGATGAACCGCATCGCTGCGGCGATCCAGGCCAAGGCCAAGCATTACGGCGTGCGCATCGGCGGCGTCATCGCCAATCGCAGCGTGAACACCGACGAGATCGATCGTTTCAACGACGCGGTGGGTCTGAAGCGGCTCGCCCATCTGCCGGACCTCGACGTCATCCGGCGCAGCCGTTTGAAGAAGTCGACGCTGTTTGAGATGGACGATGCAGACGGACTCGAGCATGCCAAGTCCGAGTATCTTCGCCTGGCTCAGATGCTGTGGGACGGGGTCGAGCCATTGGACGCGCAGCCCATGCGCGACCGCGATATCTTTGATTTTCTGGGGTTCGATTGATGGCTAACGGCTCGTATCAAGAGCGCCGCGAAGAGATCGAAACCTACTTCGATCGCACCGCCGCCGACGCCTGGCGCAAGCTGACATCCGATGTGAAGGTCAGCCGCATCCGGGCGACCGTGCGCGCGGGCCGCGACGACATGCGGGCAACCCTGTTGAATTGGCTGCCCGCCGATTTGACGGGCAAACGACTGCTCGACGCCGGTTGCGGAACGGGCGCCCTGGCCTTCGAGGCGGCGCGGCGGGGTGCGGAGGTCGTGGCTATCGACGTTGCACCGACCCTGATCCGGATCGCGCAGGAGCGCACCCCGGAGGATCTCGGTCCAGGGTCGGTCCGTTTCGAGGCCGGCGACATGCTGGATCCGGCGCACGGCCGATTCGATCACGTGGTCGCCATGGATTCCTTGATCCATTACGTACCGGCGGATGTGGTGAAGGTGCTGGCCGGGCTGGCCGGGCGAACCGGTGGCTCAATCCTCTTCACCTTCGCGCCCAAGACGCCCGTGCTGGCGGTCATGCACGCCGTCGGTCAGCTCTTTCCGCGTGGCAACCGTTCGCCTGCGATCGTGCCGGTCGGACCGGATCGCCTGCGCGCGCTCCTGGCCGCCGAGCCGGCGCTCGCGGGCTGGGAGCCGCAGCGGACCCGGCGGATCGCCGTCGGTTTTTATACGTCGCAGGCACTGGAGTTGGTGCCGGCATGAGCCGTCGAGTGTGGAGCTGCGAGACTGCCGTTCGCGCGCCCATGCGTGTGGCTCCGCTGCCTGTTGCGGCGCGGCGCTCGGGTGTCGTCTCGGGCTGGCGAGTGCCGGCCCTTTCACTGGCAAGGGGGGCGTTTATCACATCGAGATCCAGAGCATCTTTCCCCGCGTTGGCCGCCATTGACCCGCTCGTCGCTCCCCCGAACGAACCCGGTCATCGGCAGTTACCGCGCTTCGGCCTAACCGGTTCCCGCGGTTAGTCTTTCGTCCTACGGAGGTCACCTCATGTCAGCAGCCATCACCAGCTATATCGACGTCGCTCAGCTCGTCCTCTATGTCTTCTGGTTCTTCTTCGCCGGACTGATCTTCCACCTGCATCGTGAAAACAAGCGGGAAGGCTATCCGCTTGAGTCCACGCGTGGCGGTAACGTCAAGATCGAAGGTTTCCCGTCCATGCCGGAGCCGAAGACCTATCTGCTTCCGCATAACGGCGGAACCGTCTCCGTGCCGCGTGTCGAGGCCGCCGAGAAGGTCAATGCCACGCCCGCTCAGCCGTATCCGGGCTCGCCGCTCATCCCGATCGGCGATCCGATGCTCTCCGGATTCGGTCCGTCTGCATCCCCGGACCGTGCGAAGCACCCGGATCTGACCTACGAGGGCGCGCCCAAGATCGTCCCGCTGCGCGTTGCCACCGACTTCTCGATCGCCGAGAAGGATCCGGATCCGCGCGGTATGTCGGTTGTCGGATTCGACGGCGAAGTCGGCGGAACCGTAACCGACGTCTGGGTCGATCGCTCCGAGCCGCAGATCCGTTACCTTGAGGTGAAGGTCGCGAAGGGCGGTAAGCAGGTTCTGCTGCCGATCAACTTCACGCGCTTCGACAAGAAGAACCGCAAGGTCAACGTCAAAACGCTCGCAGGCAAGCACTTTGCGAACGTGCCGGTTCTGGCCAAGCCCGATCAGATCACCCTTTATGAAGAGGACAAGATCTGCGCCTACTATGCCGGTGGCCAACTTTACGCAACTGCGGATCGGTCTGAGCCTCTCCTGTGAGAGAGTATGAGTTCGAGCCCATTCGGGGCTTGCCCGAGCATCTTCCTCCCGGCGAGGAGATGCTCTGGCAGGGTGCGCCGCGCTGGAGCGCTCTGGCGCGGCGCGCTTTTCATGTTCGGAAGGTCGCCGTCTATTTCGCCATCATCCTGATCTGGAGGATCATCGCGGATCTCTCCGGGGGGGAGACCACGGCAGAGATCCTAGTCGGTGCGCTCTGGATCCTGGCCCTCGGTGTCGTCTCGATCGGCGGCCTTGTGCTGCTCGCTTGGGCGATGGCGAGATCCACGGTCTACACCATTACAACGCGTCGCGTGGTGATGCGTTTCGGTGTGGCACTGCCGATGATCGTGAACTTTCCGTTTGCTCAGATCCATTCCGCGCAAATGAAGCGCTATCGCGACGATACCGGGAACATTCCCATCATCCTGGTTGCATCCGCGCGGACGTCTTATATGGTCTTGTGGCCGCATGTTCGCCCCTGGCATTTCGCCCAACCGCAGCCGATGCTCCGGGCGATTCCCGACGTGGCTCGGGTCGCCGAAATTCTCTCGGATGCCCTCAACCGTTATCTGGCCCAAACAGAAACGGGTGCGGCCCAAACCGACCTGGACACGGACGATCGCGTCGAATCCGATGCTGCACCGACATCCTGAAGAAGAGGTTGAATCTTGACTGAATTGCATGATCGTCCGTTTCCGCGGGGCATGCTGATCGCGGTTGCCTCGCTGATCGGGTTTACGATCCTGGCCGTCGCTGTCGCAAGACTCACCGGCTTCGATCCGAGCCAGGCTCCCGTCTCGCCCGAGGTTGTGGTTCGCGATTTGAGTTTCGTCGAGGTCGGCCAGGGCGACTTGGCGGTTTACGATGCCGAGTCCGGGGTGCTGTTGGAGACACTCCCGCCGGGCGAGGACGGTTTCATCCGCGGCCTGCTTCGTACGCTCGAGCGCGAGCGTCGGATGCACAGCGTCGCTCTGGATGGACCTTATCGGCTGAGCCTTCGCGAGAACGGTCGCTTTACCTTGGAGGATCAAACGACCGATTTCTACATCGATCTCAGGGCATTCGGTCCGACCAACGAGGCCGCTGTCGGCCGATTTCTATCGGCACAGCCATCGCTTCAGTAAGGTTGTGGCCGGGTATTCGGGCGAGCGCTGCCCTCTGCGCGGCCGCCGTCGCGACGACGCGAAGAATGCTCGTGCGGCGTCTCGCCTGTTATTATCCGACGCCCCGACCTCGATATTCCGTGTCCGCAGGATCGGCGCCAACCGAGCGACGCGTCGGTTGATCCACGACCCGGCGTCGGCGAGGTCCTTCGCTGCAAGGCAGGGGTGATCTCGGAAGGAGAGTTGTTCCGATCGCCATCGGCCAGAGAATAAGGCGAATTGCATGCTCGAATATGGTTACCCCGTTCTTTTCGCGCTCGGGCTCTGGTGGTTCAGCACGGGTGTGGTGCTCTATCTGGACAATCTGCCGGGTCGCACCTTTGGTTGGACGATGCTCGGCGGCTCCGCGGTGCTGGCCTTTGCCGTCTTTGCGCTTGTCGTCAGCAGCACATCCACTTCTCTGAGCGCGGCCTACATCGCCTTTACCTCCGGTGTGGTGGTCTGGGGCGTGTTGGAGATGAGCTATTTCACCGGTCTCTTGACCGGGCCGCGCAAGACGCCGTGCCCACCCGGTTGTGCGGCCTGGAAGCGCTTCGGTCTCGCCATTCTGACCAGCCTCTATCATGAGCTCGCGGTCCTCTCGGCGGTGGCCTTCCTGGTCTTGATCACATGGGGCGAGCCCAATCAGGTCGGGACCTGGACCTTCGTGGTGCTCTGGCTGATGCGCTGGAGCGCAAAGCTCAATCTCTTCTTGGGTGTTCCCAATTTAAACGACTGGTTGCCCGAGCATCTGGCGTATCTGAAGTCCTACATGCCCAAGCGGAGCATGAACCTCTTGTTTCCGATCTCGGTGACCCTTGCCACCCTGATCGTGGTTCTAATGGTGTCCAGTGCGCTGAATCCGGGTGCGAGCGCGTTCGAGGTCGTGAGCCTGATCCTGGTGGCGACCCTTTTGGCGATGGGGATCCTCGAGCACTGGTTCCTCGTGCTTCCCCTGCCGGATGAAGCGCTCTGGGCCTGGGCGTTGCCTGCGCGGGATGCCGACGGGGAACCGGGCGGGGAAGCGGATGGAGAAGGCGGTCGGGGCGGAACGCGGTCCGATGGATCGCCCCGCAGAATGGCCGCCTCCCGAAAAGCGTTGCGGCCACGGACGGCCTCGCCGTCACCCGGCCGCTGCGCCGTGGGCGGTCGAGGCGGGGCTCCGATAACGGAGCACCCATGAACCCGGGACAAGGGTGTGTCGGGACTCTCGGCCGCAGGTGCGCTTTGATCCGAGCCCGAGACTCGGCTAGGCTTACGCCCGCGTCGATCACGGCGACTCGCGGAAGACGACGTCGCAGCGCCCGGCCCGGTTGACGCGAATCATATCGAGACGCTCGGGAATCAGCTAAGGTGTGAAGCAATGCGCGCCTGGACGGCGCGATACGAAACGACCCGATTCGGACAGGCTCGAGCTCTAGGCCAACGCATCGCGGAGGCACCGCGTCCGGGTGACCTCGCGACTCGGTGTTGCCGCCGGTCCCGCTGGCTCGATGAGCTCGGCTACGCCCGAGATCGGACTGATGCGGTCAGGCTCGAAGGGCCGTTTGCCGTTCGACCCGTTCCTGAGGAATTCTCATGCGTATTTTGATGATCCAGCCAAATTATCACTGTGGTGGTGCGGAAATCGCGGGCAACTGGCCACCCGGTTGGGTCGCCTACATCGGAGGTGCGCTCAAGCACGCGGGCATGACGAACATCCGGTTCATCGATGCCATGACCTACGATATCCCGGATGAGAAACTGCGTGAGATCATTCGAGTCAACCAGCCCGACGTGGTGCTCGCCACCGCCATCACCCCGCAGATCTACAAGGCGCAGACCACGCTGCAGATCGCCAAAGAGGTGCTACCGGATTGTGTTACCGTGCTCGGCGGGATCCATCCGACCTTCATGTATACCCAGGTCTTCAGCGAGGCGCCCTGGATCGACTACATCGTGCGCGGCGAGGGCGAGGAGATCGCGGTCGCACTCCTGCAGTCGATCGAGGCGGGAACCCATCGGAAGGATCGCAAGCGGATCTGGGGGATTGCCTATATCGACGACGACGGCCAGGTGGTCGCAACACCGGCGCGGCCGGTCATCGAGGACTTGGATACCTTGACGCCGGATTGGTCCCTGCTCGACTGGGACAAATACATCTATACCCCGCTCAACTGCCGGGTCGCCGTGCCGAACTTCGCGCGTGGCTGCCCCTTTACCTGCCGTTTTTGCTCGCAGTGGAAGTTCTGGCGGAAATATCGTCATCGCGATCCCAAGAAGTTTGTCGATGAGGTCGAGACCCTGGTTCGGGACTACAACGTCGGCTTCATGATCCTTGCCGACGAGGAGCCGACGATCTTCCAGAAGAAGTTCGTCGCACTCTGCGAGGAGTTGATCAAACGCGATCTCCCGCTGCACTGGGGCATCAACACGCGGGTGACCGACATCATGCGCGATCGCGAGCTGCTGCCCTTGTATCGCAAGGCCGGTCTGGTCCATGTCTCGCTCGGCACCGAGGCGGTCTCGCAGTTGAACCTCGACACCTTCCGCAAGCAGACCACGGTCGAGCAGAACAAGCTGGCGGTCAAGCTCCTGCAGCAGGCCGGAATCGTCGCGGAGGTCCAATTCATCATGGGTCTCGAGAACGAGACGCCCGAGACCATCGAGGAGACCTACAAACTCGCCCAGGACTGGAAACCCGACATGGCGAACTGGAACATGTACACGCCATGGCCTTTCGCGGAGCTGTTCGAGGAGTTGGGCGACAGGGTGGAGGTTCGCGACTACTCGAAGTACAATTTCGTGACGCCGATCATGAAGCCCGAAGCGATGACGCGCGAGCAGGTGCTCAAGGGCGTGCTGAAGAATTATGCGCGCTTCTATATGCGCAAGAGCTTCTTGGAGTATCCTTGGATCAAGGACAAGTTCCGCAGGCGCTACATGCTCGGCTGCCTCAAGGCATTCGCCAAGACCACGGCGTCGAAAAAGTTCTACGACCTTGAGCGGCTCAAGATGAAGGGAATGTCGACCGAGGTGGATCTGGGCTTCGATGCATCCAAGGTCCTCACTGCAGACGAGATCGCGCAGTTGAAGCGGGATCGCCCCGAGCTGTCTGCCGATATGAACTTCAAAGGGACGCCGGTCAAGGTCGTGGCGTGTGGCGCTCCGGACGATCTGCAGGTTTCGGAATCGGATCTCCCGGTCAGGCCTGCCGTCTCCAAGCCCAAGATGACAGCAGTCCAACCTGACTAAACGGGTTCAAGACATGGCGCCTCCACTCCCTTCAAGCCTACCGATCGAGCTTCTCGAGCGGTTCGGACATTTACCGCCGGGATGTGCCTTGGCGACATCGCAAATGGGCGGTGACGCGTCGTTCTCGGATTCGAACTATAAGGAAGCGCTCATGGGGCTTCGTCAAAGCCCCGACGAGCACGTTTCGGTATACGTGCACGTGCCCTTCTGTCACGTGCGCTGTCTCTACTGTGCGTGCAATACCACCATCACGCACAGCGAGGAGAAGGTCGACCAGTACCTCGACGCCCTCGACCGGGAGATGGGGCTGGTGACCGACATCATCGGCCGCGGTCGGGTCACCGATCAGCTACACGTCGGAGGTGGCACGCCAAACCATCTCAACGAGCCGCAACTGGCTCGCCTCATCGAGACCGTCGAGCGTCACTTCCGGATTTCGGATCGAGCCTGTACCTCGATCGAATGTAATCCGCGCCGCACCTCCGCCGGTCAGCTCGACCTCCTATACGGCCTCGGTTTCAAGCGCATCAGTTTCGGTGTGCAGGACCTTAACTCAGATGTACAGCGCGCCATCGGCCGCGTCCAGTCACTCGATATGGTGCGCGACGTCTTTCTAACCGCACGCGACACCGGGTTCGAGAGCATCAATCTCGACCTGATCTACGGCCTGCCCTTCCAGACGCCGGAGGGGTTTCAGGCGACACTCGACCAGATCGTCGCGCTCGGGCCGGATCGTGTCGCCTGTTTCAGCTACGCTCACGACCCCGTGAGCAGGCCCCACCAGCACGCCATCAGTGCAGATCAACTTCCGTCCGCCGCCGAGAAGCTGGCCCTGTTCCACCAAGCCGTGCAGTCCTTCTCGGCGGCAGGCTATCGATGGGTCGGTCTGGATGTCTTTGCTCGTGAGGCCGACGAGCTGACCAGTGCCCAGGACGAGCGGCGCCTTTATCGCAACACAATTGGCTACACCCCGATGCCCGCCAAGCAGGTGTTGGCCTTCGGTCCGAGCGGGATCGGCGAGGTTGGAGGTGCACTGGTTCAGAACGCGCCGGACCTCAAGACCTGGCAGCGTTGTTTGGACTCCGGGCTGCTTCCCGTGTCCTGGGGGCGTCGTCTGAGCGAGCAGGATCGGCGCCGCCGCGAGGCCATTCTCTATCTGATGTGCAACCTCGAGCTCCCCGCGTCATCCGCGCATGGCATAGAGCTCGAGTACGAGAGCCTCTGCCGCGACGGCGGACGCGGCCTACTCAAGGTGACGGACGACGGGATCCGGGTCACCGAGGAGGGTCGTTATCTTTTGCACGGACTCTGTGTCGAGCAGGACGCCTCCGTCGACTGGGGATGCACCCAGTGGCGCGCGACGGCCGGTTCTTGAGCCCGTCGACCGGGCGCGGCCCGACCGCGGCAAAGGTCGGTCCGAATGCCATCATCCGCGTCGCCGAAGCGCTGGAGCAGGCTTGCGGAACGGATGTCGTCGGGCGGGTCTTCCGGGCCGCGGATCTTGAGCCTTACCTGACGACCTTGCCGACTGAGATGGTCAAGGAGCAGGAGGTTTCGCGCCTTCAATCGGCCCTGCGCGAGCAACTGGGCCTGGCGTTGGCTCGGTCCGTTTCGATGGACGCGGGTTTGCGCACCGGCGACTATCTACTCGCCAACCGGATCCCTCGCCCGGTCCAGCGTCTCCTGACCTTCCTACCCGCGCGCTTGGCGAGCCGCATCTTGATCTCGGCCATCCGCCGCAATGCCTGGACCTTCGTGGGCAGCGGGGTCTTCGACGGCACCCCTGGGCGTCCCACCCGTCTCACCGTGACCGACGGTCCGATCTGTCGCGGCGCGGAGGCGAGCGAGCCGATTTGTGATTTCTACGCCGGTAGCTTCGAGCGGCTGTTTTCAAAACTCGTCCATAAGAATGCCCGCGTGACGGAGATCGCCTGCCAGGCCGGCGGCGCGGAATCCTGTGTCTTCGAGGTCCGCTGGTAGCGCGTCTTTCGTGAGTGCTCGTCCAGATCCGATGGACAGTCTCGATCTCCGGCTACCATCCCAACCAGATTCGGCCTATCGGGCCGTTCTCGTCGGCGGCGAGCGATGGGACGGTTCGATGCTCGAAGCGCGCGTACGGCAACGGGCCTCGTTTCTCCAGGCTCGGGGTCTCAAGCCCGGCCACGTCGTCCTCTGTCCCGACGCCCCCGTTCTTGATGTGCTCTTGATGAGCAGCGCCGCAGCGCGGCTCGGTGTTGCCGTGTTTCCCTTTCGTGCCGGCCTCGGACGCGCGGAACTGGATGCTCTGGCTGTCGCAACGGGGACCGAGTGGCAATGGCAGCCCGAGTCCGGTGTCCTTGTAAGCACCGATGTGCTTTCCGCCGTGATGATCCCGCAAGCATCGCCGGTTGCTCGATTGGTGAAAACGAGCGGCAGCAGCGGGCAACCTAAGGTCGTCATGCTGAGCGCGAAAAATCTCCAGATCTCGGCCGCCGCCGTCAATCGACAGCTCGGGTTTGGCGTCGACGATGTCTGGCTCTGTTGTCTTCGATTGAGCCATGTCGGCGGGTTGGCGATTCTGGATCGCACTGCGCTTGCGGGGGCGAGTCTTGTTCTGCACGAGCGCTTCGACGCGCAAACGCTGGCCGAGGATCTGCACCGGCATGCCGTGACCCATGTCTCCCTGGTGCCACCGATGCTGGATCGTCTCTTGGGTGTCGACGCGACCCCGCCTAGGAGCCTTCGTGTCCTCTTGGTCGGCGGCCAAGCACTCAGCCCGGCGCTCGCCGAGCGCGCGCTGGCCGCGGGATGGCCGCTCTATCTCACCTATGGAATGACCGAGACCGCATCCCAGATCGCGACCTCGGCCCGTGCACTGGAGCGCGTTTGCGTTGATGGCAGCATCGGCCCGCTCCTTCCCGGCGTCGAGATCGCCTCCGGCCCGCCCGAGACCAGCCCGGCTCGGTTGAGAGTCCGCGGTCCGATGGTCATGATCGGCTATGCAAATCCGCAGCGGCTGCCGGGGCGGGGCCTCGATGACGGCTGGTTCGAGACCTCGGACCTCGGCGACGTCGGCGACGACGGTGAGCTGCGGGTTGTCGGGCGGGCCGACGAGGTTTTGGTCATCGGCGGCACCAATGTCTCGCTTGCACGGGTCGAAGCCGTGCTACTTCAGGCTCCAGGTGTTGCCGAGGCGGTGGTGGTCGCGCTCGACGATCCGGTTTGGGGCCACCGCATGGTTGCGATCTATCGCGGCAAACCGGACGAGCCGGCTCTTTGTTCCTGGTGCGAGCAAGCCTTGTCGGGCGCCGAGCGCCCTCGCGCGTTTAGGCGAGTCGCCGAGCTTCCGCTCCTTGATTCAGGAAAATATGACCGGAGCCTGATCCGCGCCATGGCGCAAACCGCCTCGAAGGCTTGAATCCCGAAGACTTGTGTTATCCCCCGCCGCTCCTCGGCATCCCAATCACAGAGTCGGCTGACCACAAGAATTATATGTAAATCGGCCTTGACACATGCGACTGTCAGGTTAAACTAACACTTGTGGATCGCACCTCGCATCCGGGTTTCCCGGACTCGACGGCAAGCAGGCAGCGCCTTCCACACGTCGGAGTGTCCTGTCCGGGATCGCCGGGCGGCACTCGCACCAATCCCTCAGCCGGAGGTTATTTCGATGGCCGAAATGAAGAACCTGTCGGGTCTCACCGACGAGCAAGCGAAGGAGTTCCACGAGCATTGGAAGCATGGCGTGTGGAGCTGGGTCATGATCGCGACTCTGGTCCACGTGATGACGTGGGTCTACCAACCCTGGTTCTGAGCTCTGAGCGACAAGGAGAATATTTATGCAAGTCCCGTATTTGATGGCCGACCCCTCCATTGCCAAACCCGATCATCCGGAAGAAGACTGGAAGATCTGGACCGTGATCAACCCGGCCACCTGGATGGTTCCGTTTTTCTTCATCCTGTTCATCCAGATGTGGTTGGTCCACTCCTACGCGTTGAGCCTGCCGGGCTACGGCTTCAAAGACAGCGTGCGCGTCGCCGAGCCCGCTGCGATTGCCGCCCCGGCTCCGGCCGCTCCGGCCGCTCCGGCTGCCCAATAAGCGGCGCCATCGGCTGAGTCCTCAGCCGATTCCTCGCGGCCTGGGAGGCTGTCCGACTTCGGTGCGCAACGCGCTCGCGCGAGATTCCGCGGTTTCGAGCATGTCGAAGCCGCCGAAATCTGCGTAGTGCACTGGCTTTGATCATTGCGTGACCGGTTTTCGGCGATGTCCAGACCGAGATCCGATAAGTCGGACAGACTCCTGGTGGCGGTCCTTCGGACCTGAGCCTAGGTCACCGGCGGTGCATCCCCGCCTGTGCACCGACCGAAAAAGCCCGACGACGGCCGGAGTTGTCGCTCCGGCCTCGGGCGATGGCGTCGTCTAAGCGCTGGTCTTCGCAATGCCGGAATACAGCTGGACCAAGGCCGACGACGTGAAGCCGGCGCAGACGACTGCGGCAGCGCCGACACAAACAGCACAGTGAAACAGCGCTTGGTCGCCGACCTGGATGCCTAAGCGGTTGGGGCCGCGACGAACCACCGCCGGTCAGGATTGAGCATGCACCTGCATCCCGCCACCGACCCCGTGACGCCCCCCGACCAGGTCGTCGCCAGACCGCCTACCTTGTCGGTCTTTGCGTCCCTGCCCCCGCTGTTCCGTCGGGATCTCCTGACCTTGTTTGCGCGGGCCTCGCAGACGCCGTTCGTTCGTCTCGACTATCTCGGCTTTCGGCTGTTTCAGCTCAACGATCCGACACTGATTCGGGAGGTGCTGCTCGACAAGGAGCGTCGCTATCGTAAGGGCCGCCTGATGCGTCGGCTCAGCGCCGTGACCGGCGAGGGTTTGCTGATCAACGATGGCGAGCGCTGGAAGAAGCATCGCCGTCTCGCCAATCCGTCCATGTCCGGTCGTCGCCTCGACGGCTATGCGCCGGCGATGGCCGAATCAGCTCGACTCCTGGTCGAACGTTGGCGTGCCCTTCCGGCGGGACAGTCGGTGGATTTGATCGCGGAGATCTCCCGCACGACACTCATCGCCTTGCTGCGGACGCTCTTCGGCATCGACTACGACGCGCGCTACGCGGATGTCAGTGAGGTCATTCACCGCCTGCTCGATGCACTCGTACAACGCGGAAGCAGCCTCCTCGCACCGCCGCTGAGCTGGCCGACGCCTGCCAACCTGCGTTTTCGGCGCAAGATCACCGAGGCGGAAGCGATCCTGGCGCGTATCATCGACACCCGTCGCCGCCATCTAAACGACGACCAGGACCCGAGCGATCTGCTCGGCCAATGGCTTCGCCAGCGCGAGCAAGATCCAGAGCATTTCACCCCGGACGAGATGCGCGACGAGCTCATGACCATGCTCATCGCCGGCCATCATTCGCTCGCGATCGCGCTGAGCTGGGCCCTCTGGGAGATCGCCGGCGACCCGGACCTGCAGCAGCATCTGCGCGCCGAGGTGGACCCGCTGGAGAAGGCGCCAACCGAGGCCGCCGCAGTGCAGGCCCTGCCGTTGACCCAGGGCGCCTTCCTGGAGGCGCTCCGTCTCTACCCGCAGCCACCGATCCTGCTCCGCGATGCCGTCAGCGACCATGTTCTTGGCAATTACCTCATCCGTGCCGGCGATCAACTCATCATCAACATCCTCGCCATCCACCACGACCCGCGGCTGTGGCCGGAGCCTTATCGCTTCCGGGCGGATCGCTACCCAAACATCAATCCGGACCATCTGATGCAGGCGCATCATCTGGGCTTCGGCGGTGGACCGCGCAGTTGTATCGGGCGTCGCTTTGCCCTGATCGAAGGCACCCTGCTGCTGGCCCATCTCGTGCGCGGACTGCAGCTCGATCGCGCTACCGCGGGTCCGATCGAGCCTCGCTTTGCCGGCATGATGGTGCCCTCGGCACCGCTGCTGCTGCATGTGACCCCGCGGTGAGCGAAGCAGCCAACGCCGATACTCCGAGCACTGGCGGCGCTGCGCCGGTGGCGCCGACGCTCGACGGCGTCAGCCGCACCCTACTGATCCCGCTGCTTGCCCGCGCCGAGGCACAAAGGCTGTGGCCGGGGGTCGCATTCGACGATGCCGCAGCGCGCGACCTGGCGGCAAGGCTTGCTGTCGATCGCGCAGAGGTGGGATCGGACCCTTTCCCGATGCGGCTCTGTATCAGCCGCTCACTGGCGATCGAGGAAGCGCTCGGTACATTACTGAGCGAGCCGATCGAGCGCACCCTGGTGCTGCTCGCCTGCGGTCTCGATACCCTTCCTGTGCGGCTTGATGCAACCCTCGCACCCGCACGGCGGGCGCGCGTGCGCCGCTGGGTCTGCGCCGACCTGCCGCCGGTCATGGCGCTACGCGACCAGCTCCTGCCGGCGTCGGAGCGGATTCGGCACGTCCGCGCGACGCTGCCCGATCAGCTCGATGAGCTCGCCGCGGCACTCGAAGAGACGCGGCCGGTGTTTATCCTGGAAGGGGTTCTACCCTACCTCGATGCCGAGCAGGTCGCAGACTGTCTCGCCGCACTGGGCAGGCTGGCGCCCGCCGGGGCCGATCTCCTGGTCGATGGCTATCATCCGGCGTTGCTCGCCTTTTCCCGGCTTGGCAACACCTTTCGGCGGATGCGCACCCGCTTCCGCTTTGGCATCGCGGACCCGCGCGATTACACCGGGATGGCCCCGCGCATCCGCTTTCGCGCGCAGCGGAATCTGCTGCGTCCCCTGCCCTGGCATCACCGCAAGCGTGCCTGGCTGCCGTCGCTCGCCGCTGGCGGCAAGCCGCTGGCCACGCTGGCGCAGCTCGAGCTCACGCCGAGTGCCGAGGGCGTTACCTCGTTACGGAGCGTCCGCCATGACTGATATCGAGCCTTCGGCCCCGCCACAGTATCCGCTCCTCGACTTGATCGATGACCCAACCGATCTGCGTGCCCTCCCGAGCAGTGCCCTGAGGCCGCTGGCGAGCGAGCTGCGCGCCTTCTTGATCGACAGCGTCTCGCGCACCGGTGGCCATCTTGCCGCAGGACTCGGCGTGGTCGAGCTCACCATCGCCCTGCATCGCGTCTTTGATACGCCGCACGATCGCATCGTCTGGGATGTTGGCCATCAGGCCTATCCACACAAGATCCTCACCGGACGCCGCCAACGCATGGGGCGCCTGCGCCAGAAAGGCGGGATCTCGGGCTTCCCGAAACGCTCCGAAAGCGTCTACGACACCTTTGGTGTCGGCCATTCGAGCACGTCGCTGAGCGCGGCACTCGGCATGTCCATCGCCGCTCGGCTCAAGGGCGAGTCGCGGCAAGTCGTCGCCGTGATCGGCGACGGCTCCTTGGGCGCCGGCATGGCCTTCGAGGCATTGAATCACGGTGGTCCGCTCGACCCGGACCTGCTCGTGATCCTGAACGACAACGAGATGTCGATCAGCCCGCCGGTGGGCGCCCTCAGCAAGCACCTCGCCAGCCTCCTGAGCGGGCGCACCTATACCCACGTGCGCGAAGGCAGCAAGCAGGTGCTTGCGAGTCTGCCCGAGCTGCGCCAGTTCGTCGGCCGCTGGGAAGAACATCTGAAGGGGATGTTCATGCCGAGCACCCTATTCGAGGAGCTCGGCTTCAACTACATCGGGCCGATCGATGGTCACGACCTCGACGCCGTCATCACCACCCTGACCAACATGAAGCAGATGCCGGGACCACGCCTGCTGCATCTGATCACCCAGAAAGGGCGCGGCTACGCCCCGGCTGAGCAGTCTCCCACCCGCTACCATGGGGTAACCCCGTTCGATCGCGCGACCGGCAAGATGCACAGCAAGCGCGGCACCGGGCCGACCTATACAGAGGTCTTCGGTGAATGGATCACCGACGCCGCGGCTCGTGATGCCCGGCTGATCGGAATCACCCCGGCCATGCGCGAGGGCTCCGGGCTCGTGCAATTCTCCGAGCGTTTTCCGGATCGCTACTTCGATGTCGGCATCGCCGAGCAGCACGCCGTCACCCTTGCCGCGGGCATGGCCTGCGAGGGACTGAAGCCAGTGGTCGCGATCTATTCATCCTTCCTCCAGCGCGCCTATGATCAGCTCGTGCACGACGTCTGTCTGCAGGGTCTCGATGTCACCCTCGCGGTCGATCGCGCCGGGCTCGTCGGCGCCGATGGAGCGACCCATGCCGGCAGCTTCGACCTCAGCTTCGCTCGCACCCAGCCCAATCTCGTCATCGCCGCCCCGGCCGACGAGAACGAATGCTGGCAACTGCTCGAAACCGCCTATCAGCATCCGGGTCCGGCCCTGGTGCGCTACCCGCGTGGCACCGGCCCCGGCGTCGCCCTTAAGCGCGGAGCCGAGACATTGCCCATCGGTCGTGGCGAAATCAGGCGCATGGGACGCGATATCGCGCTGCTCGCCTTCGGTAGTCGCGTCCCCGCCGCCGAAGAAGCGGGGCGGATACTGGAGGCTACCGTCGCCAACATGCGCTTCGTCAAGCCCTTGGATGAGGCACTCATCCTTGAGCTCGCCGATCGCCATCGGCTGCTGGTCACGGTCGAGGAGAATGCGATCGCCGGCGGCGCCGGCTCTGCCGTTTCCGAGGTGCTCGCCGCGCATGGCCTGAATGTCTACTGCCTGCACCTCGGGCTGCCCGATCTCTGCCTAGAGCAAGCCGGGCATGAGGAACAGCTACGCGTCTGCGGACTCGATGCCGCCGGCATCCTGTCCAGCGTCAGGATGGAGATGGAGCACGTCGACCTCTGCGCCGATGCCCCAAGGCTCGATCAGCGCGCCGCCTGAGGCGACGGATAATGGATAGTCAATCAACTGCGCCCGGTGCGGTATGCGAAATTTGTCGAGTGGCTTGGCCGCGCCAGCTCCGGCGACTGTCGGCGCTGGCGCGGTTTAAGGCGATTTCCGGGAATGATCATCCCGGCCGTGCGCGTCACCAATGCTTACCGGGCGACTCAAGTCGCCCCTACGCGTTGGTCGATGCATTTCCGGAAATCACCTAAAGCGATTTCCGACAACGCTCATCCAGAAATTGCCGCATCTGCTCCAGGAGCGAAGCATGGAAGCCTCGCAACGTCTCTAACCTTGTCGCGTTCTCGAATTGATCGCCTTTGGCACGATTGTCCAGTAGCTCCCGAGCCGACTCATGCAGTTGCCGATGGATCCGCGCGATTGACTGAAAGATCGGTTCAGAGCCATAGCGTGCATTGCCATCCAGCGCGATCCATTGCCCGAGATGACAGTGGTTGAAATCCAACGGCGGTGTGCTCGGACCATCCTCCCTCCAGTGATCTTCGATCGCGTGCATCCAGGCGCGGTGCTCCACGATGGCAAACAAAAGCGGGAACTCCTCGCTGCGCAGCGGCGGCTGCCGGGTCCAGAGTCGATCAGGCCGCCAGGCGCGCACCCACGGCGGGATAGACTCGCCCGGCATGGGTCTGGCGATGACATACCCTTGGGCCAGATCACAGCCGAGCTGCAGCAAAATCTCGCCATGTTCCAGGCTCTCGACCCCTTCGGCGAGCACCTCGAGGTGAAAGGCGGCGGCCAGACCCAGGACGCTCTCGACGATCGCCAGGTCTCCCGGATCGTCGAGCATGTTGTGCACGAAACTCCGGTCGACCTTGAGCAGACGGACCGCCAGGCGTTTCAGGTAGGTCAGCGAGGAATACCCGGTGCCGAAATCATCCAGAGCACAGAGGACGCCGAGCTCCCGGCAGGCATCGATCACCTTGGAGACGCTGGCCAGATCTTCCTGCGCGCTGGTCTCCAGCACCTCCAGCTCAAGACCGTTCGGGACGCGATCCGGGTGGGTGCGCAGCCGCGCGCGCAGACACGCTAAAAAGTCGGCCTGCCGCAACTGGCGGGCGCCGATATTGACGCTGATGGGGAGCTCCAGACCACCCGTGCGCCAGTCGTCCATTTGGGTGAGCGCAGTCTCGATGACCCATTCGCCGAGCTCGACCGCCAGCGGGTGATCCTCGATCGCCGGCAGAAACAGCGCCGGGGCCAGTAGGCCGCGTTCCGGATGCTGCCAGCGAATCAGCGCCTCCACGCCGATGACCGCGCCGGTCCGCATGTTCACCTTCGGCTGGTAATGGAGGATAAATTCTCGTTCCGCCAACGCCTGACGGAGACGTTCCAGGTTGGCATGATGGCCGCGGATACTCTGATCCTCGGCGGCATCGAAAACGGAATAGCGATTCTTGCCGGACAGCTTCGCCCGATACATGGCCTGGTCGGCCTGGCGCAGCAGTTGGTCGGCGTCGACCTCGGCGGACTGCGGATAGAAGGTGACGCCGATGCTGGCCGAGACCCTTAGGGTAAGACCATCCACGAGCACGGGCTGGGCCGCGGCCATGAGCAAGCGGGCGAGCATCGGCACGCTCCCCGCATCATCCCCCAGATCCACCAGCACGGCGACGAATTCGTCCCCGCCCAGACGGGCCAGGGTGTCGCCCTCGCGCAGACACTGCTTCATGCGCCCCGCCACGATCATCAGCAATTGGTCGCCGGTTTCGTGACCGTGGGTGTCGTTGATGGCCTTGAAACCGTCCAGATCGAGATAGGCCACCGCCAGGCGTTGTGCGCGCCGCTTGGTCTGCGCCATGGCCTGCAGCAGACGGAATGAGAGCAGCACGCGGTTGGGTAGCGAGGTCAGCGCATCATAATGGGCAATATGCTCGAGCTGACGTTGATGCTCCTTGAGCGCGGAAATGTCCGAGAATAGGGCGACGTAGTGCTGGGGGCTGCCCAGCGCATCGCGCACGGCGCTGATGGTTTGCATCTCGGCGTACACTTCGCCGTTCTTGCGACGATTCCAGATCTCGCCGCTCCAGCGGCCATTCTCGATCAGGGTCCGCCACATCGACTCGTAGAACTCGCGTCCCTGACGCCCCGAGCTGAGCAGGCGCGGATTGCGACCCAGCACGTCTTCGCGGGCGTAACTGGTGATGCGGGTAAAGGCGTCATTGACATCGATGATCGTGCCTTCGGCGGTGGTGATCATGATGCCTTCGCTGGCGTGGGTGAAGACGCTGGCGGCCAATCGCAGGCGGGATTCAGCCTGTTTGCGATCGGTGATATCGACATTAAAGCCTTGAAAGTGAATAAATTCTCCGTTGCGGTGAAAAATCGGGACCGCATGGCACCAAAAATCACGGTACTCCCCCCCGGTGTTGCGGAGCCGAAAGTAGTTGTCGTGTTCGGCCTTGGCCGCGTAAGCGGCTTGCCAGACAGCACCCGCGCTGGCCAGGTCGTCGGGATGGACGTAGTTAGCCCAGGTTTCTAACGTCAGTTCTTGGCCCTTCCGGATGCCGGTGAAATCGTAGTAGGCCTTGTTGAGGTAACTGTACCGGATCCCGTTGAATGCCCAAATGTGAATACTGGCGTTGTCGAGCACATCGGCAAGCGCCTGACGGCTTTCTTCCAACAATTGCTCGCGACGCTGGAGCCTGTCGGCCAGGTTGTGGGCGATGCGGATATTGGCGCGCGTGTTGACGACCGACAGCATCAGGCCGAACAGCAGGCCGCTGAGCACCAGTCCGCCGCTCAGGGTTGCCCAGGCCAAGGCATCGCGAATCCCGGACGTCGGCGAGGTTTGCTCGAAGACCAGCAGCCAGCGATGACCGTTGAAATCGAGCTGCCGTACCTGCTGGCGCCGCACGGGAGGGGCGTGTGCCGGCCCCTCTCTCCGGCTGTCGAACAGCAGCGTCTCGGGGGTCGCCAGAGCACCGTCGTGGATGCGCAGATTGATCGACTGACCTTCGTGATGCGACCAATCGCCCAGAATCCCGCTCATGAGATCGTTCATCCGGTAGGGGCTGTACGACCAGCCCAAGATGGCCGCCCGTCGCTGCTCGAGGTTCTCCAGGGGCCAGCCGTTGCGATAGACGGGGACATACATGAGGGTTCCCGCCTGCACCTCGGCGGCGGTCTCCTGCACCAGCTTGACCTTGCCGGACAAGGCCGCCTCGCCGGTATCGCGCGCCTGTTCCATGGCGGCCCGTCGCACCGGCTCGGAAAACATGTCGTAACCGAAGGCGCGCAGATTTCGGTCGCGAAAGGGCTCCAAATAAATGATGGCGGTGTAGCTGGCGCGTTCGCCCGGTGGCGACAGGCGATAGTCGGGAAAGCCTTCCGCGCGGATGCGGGCGAGATGGCCGGCGAGCTGATCCGGCGCGATCACTTGCGCAAAACCGACCCCCTGCACGCCGGGCAGGCTGTCCTGCGCCCGCAGGGTTTCAACATAGAGCCGCCACTCTTGACGGTCGACCGTCCCCGATGCCGCAAACAGTGCCGCGCCGCCGCGCAGAATCAGCGCATAGGCGCCCAGACGCTCGCGGATCTTCAGGGTCACCTGGTCGCAGTCGAAGGCGAACTGACGCACGGCGTCCGCCTCGATCCCCTGCTTGACCTGAACGCTGACTAAGAGCGTCGCCAAGAGTCCGCAACCGAGCACCACCCAGGCGAGCCAGGATTCTTTAGACGTGATCTGCATTAAACCGCGTCCAGAGCGATGGCGATCGCTTGTTGACATGCCATCACCTCGCGTGTCCGAGATGGCCGTACAAGTCGCTCAACCGCGCCTCACCGATCATCGCGGTCGACCGATCCCGTGCCCGCACCCACTCCTTCAGTGCCTCCACCAAGCTGTCCCTCAGGGCATGGAGCTCTCCCAGTCTGGCCAGCGCCTCCGGATGTCGACCGCGCGCCCGCAGCTCCAGTAGCTCGTCCACCACCCCATGCACCTGCCGGTGCAAGGCATCGATGCGCTGGAAGCCGGGCTCCGCGCCATCACCCGACGCGACTTCGGCCCGTAACCAGGCCGCGAAACGGCATTGGCGTCGATCCAGCGGCGGGAGCGGCGGTACGCCCTGCTCGCTGCGAAGATGAGCTTCGATGGCGGCAACCCAGGCGCGGTGTTCGACGCCGGCATAGAGCAAGGGCAGATGCTCGCGGCGCGCGGCCGGGAGCTCGGCCCAACCGGCAGGGGTCTGCCAGGCGGCCAGCCAACCGGGCATCTCATGGGCCGGCATGGGACGCGCGATGCCGAAGCCCTGAGCCAGGTCGCAGCCGAATCTCAGCAGCATCTCCCCGTGCTCCAGGGTCTCGACCCCCTCGGCGATGACCTGACGATTGAAGGTGCCCGCCAGGCTCAAGATGCTCTCGACGATCGCCAGATCCTCCGGGTCGTTCAGCATCCCGGATACAAAGCTTTTATCGATCTTGAGTTGGGTGACCGCCAGACGTTTCAGATAGGTCAGCGAGGAATAGCCCGTGCCGAAATCATCCAGCGCGACACTCACCCCGAGCTCGCGGCAGGCATCGATCACCCGGGAGGTCCCGACCAGATCATCGATCGCGCTGGTTTCGAGGATCTCCAGACAGAGACCGGACGGCGCGACCCCCGGGTACTCCGCCAGCAGGGCGCGCAAGCGTGCGACGAAATCCACCTGCTGTAACTGCCGGGCGCCGACATTGACGCTCACCGGAAGCGCCAGGCCGAGCGCCCGCCAGGCGTCGGTCTGGGCGAGGGCGGTCTTGATGACCCACTCGCCGAGCTCGACCGCCAGCGGGTGATTCTCGGTCGTCGGCAGGAAGAGCGCCGGGGCCAGCAGACCCCGTTGCGGGTGCCGCCAGCGGATCAGGGCCTCGGCGCCGACGACCGTCCCGGTGCGCAGATTGACCTTGGGCTGGTAATAGAGCACGAGCTCGCGCGCGGCCAAGGCGTGGCGGATCTGCTCCAGGTCTTCGTGATGGCCACGGATGCGCTGGTCCAGTTCCGTGTCGAAGAGGCAGAAGCGATTTTTGCCGGACTGCTTGGCTTGATACATGGCCTGATCGGCCTGACGCAGCAGGAGATCCCCATCGACCGCGCCGGCCTGCGGATAGAAGGTGACGCCGAGGCTGGCCGAGACCTGCACCAGGAGATCACCGATCCGCACCGGCTCGGCGGCGGCGGCGAGCAGGCGCTCGAGCAGTGGCGCGCTGACGTCGGGGTCGGTGAGATCGATCAGCACCACGGCGAACTCGTCGCCACCCAGCCGGGCGAGCGTGTCGCCCTCGCGCAGGACCGCCTGCAGCCGCTCCGCCACAGCGACCAGCACCTGGTCACCCACCTCGTGTCCATGCCGGTCGTTGATGGTCTTGAAGCCGTCCAGGTCGAGATAGCCCACCGCCAGCCCCTGTCCCCGCCGCTGGGTCTGTGCCATCGCCTGATGTAGGCGGTCGGCCAGCAGCACGCGGTTGGGCAACGCGGTCAGCGTGTCGAACTGGGCAAGATGTTCAAGCCGGCGTTCGTGCTCCTTGCGCTCGACCATGATTCCAATTAATCCAGCTGAAGACAGCAACCGTTGCTTGGCCAATGCGATAAAGAAGTACGGTCGGGAGGCATATGCATCAGCCTCATTGGCCAATGTTTCTGGATCCAATCCGTAGGAATCGGCCAGGGATCTCAATGTTGCGGCATCTTTTGGGGGGGCTCCATATCCAAAATTGATGGCCCCGATGACCTCACCTGCGGAAAAGATGGGTACTGCGTAAAGATGGATCCCTCCGTTGCATTGAATGTCCACAGGTGATTGGGACTCGATGGCCCGTTTGGAGCAATCCGTCCAGCATGACTCGTGACAGAGCCATTGACCGGAAGCAAGTGCGGCTTCGTTGTTCTCGGTGTTGCAGAGTTTTCGCGACGCGCTGTCCATCAGGCGACACCAACCGGAACAGAAAATCCCAAATGCGTAGTCGCCGTTCTTTTCATATATGGCGGAGGATGACTCCAGAAGGTTCAGATATTCCGAAGAAATGTCTCTCAGCGTACCCTTGTCAATGGAGCGCGAAATGAGGCCGCCCCGGTTCAACGCGGTCAAATCCCCGTAGCCTTGATTTTCGATATCATTGTCCGGTGGAATCGACGGGTACACCGGTGGCTTGCCGGTCAGCATCCATTCGATCTCCTTCAGTTCTTCTCCTGCTCGCTTGTGCCCGGTGATGTCGCTGATCGCAAGCCGGCAGACCGGCGCGCCATCTTCTGCCTGGGAGGCCGTAGCCGTCAGATGGACCCAGACGCGTGCGTCATCCGGCTTGACCAGCCGCAGGTCGCATTCCCGGGGTTCGCCCGTCTCGAAGAGACGTTTCCGCTGCAGGTAATACAGATCCTGATCGTCCTTGACGATGAAGCGGGAGAACGGCTGCTTGATCAGCGCGCTTTTGGGCATCTCCAACAGCGACGCCGCGGTCAGGTTGGCCTCCAGGATCAATCCCCTCTCGGAGAGCGTGCAATAACCCACCGGCGCCAGATCGTAGAGATCGAAATAGCGCGCCCGCACGGCGTCGATCTCCGCCTGCACCCGACGCAGCTCCTCGTTCTGCATCGTCAGCTCGATTTGATGCACCTGCAGTTCGTGGAGCGTGCGCCGGATCTCCGCGGGCGTGAGCGCGGCGAGGTCCGTCGAGGAGTGTGTCGCGTCTTTCCCGATGCGCGCCTCGGCCTGCCGGCGCAGCGCCCGTGCCACATCCGACTCCGGGGTGTCGTGCTCGGGTCGAGGATCCCGGCTCGTCATGTCTCGCTCCCGGATCGGTTCGCCCGTTCCGTGGTGGCGATCGCGTACATCTGTCCCGCCGCGTTGCTCAAGGCGGACGCGGTCAGCCAGACGTCCAAGAGCCTCCCCTCTTTCGTCGTCCGCCGGGTCAGAAACGGCTCCGGAATTTCCGCCTGACTCAGTTGGTGGACCTTGGCCAGGGCCTCCTCGCGCAGTCCCTCGGGGATGCGGTCGCGGACGTTCATCCGCAGCGCCTCGGCCTCGCTCCAGCCAAACAGCCGCTCCGCGCCGGGGTTCCAGGCCAGGATGCGGCCATCCAGATCCTGCACGGTGATGGCATCGTTCGCGTCGCGCACCACCACGGCCAGGCGCACCAGATCCTCGGACCGCCGCAACGCCTCGCGCGCCTGCACGATTTCGGTGAGATCGACGAAGGTGAGTTCCTCCTTGAGCGCGGCAATGCGCGAGTCGGCGTCCGTGACGGCGGGACCGCACCCGCCCGGGTCGGGCGTCCGAAGGCGTGGATCGCGTAGGCGATGAGCTGGGCGGGCATCTCGGCCGGCGGTAGCTTGAGGATGCTCTTGTGATCCGGGGCCAGATGCTGCACCAGCGCGAAGGCTATGTTCGGATCGGTGTCGGCGGGCATCCCGGAGAAAAAGGCTTCAAAGGCCGCCACCCCCCCCCCGGCCGAGGCGCCGATACCGACGATGGGGAGGCGCTCCGGGAGCGCTTCGGCCGTCTCCGGCACCACGCCGGGACTCTCCTCGCGCGGTGCCGGCGCGATCTTCTGATTGTCTGCCGCCATGGGTGCAATGACCCCTCTTGTCACCATCCATAGAGCTTGACTCGCGGGCCCAGTCGCCGGTGTTTGCGAGCAGGAGCCGATGCGAGCCAACCGCGAGGGCCTGCGCCGGTCAGTGACGATCCGTCATCGCGGGTGCCTACTTGAGGCGGCTGTCTGCCGCAGACCCTTATAGGAGCAGATTAGCAGTAAATTACGAGAAAAAATCAGGCTAAACCGCGTCCAGAGCGACATGCGTCATTTTCGTTTTGCGTTTGGCTTTGGAGATGCCCTCGATCTCGGTGAGACGCGGTCTAAAATTTAAGATTTTTTAACACTTTAAACCGCGCCAGCTCCGAAAGTCGTCGAAGCTGGCGCGGCCAATCCACTCCCACAAAGTATGCATACCGCACCGGGCGCGGTTTAAACTACGCCCGGCTCCAAGATGCGCTCCCGGGTGCGCTATCTCTGGGGCATGCTGCTGGCCCGGCTGTTCGAGTCGCTGCCCCTGCCTTGCCCCAATTGCGGCGCGGACATGCGCCTGACCGCCCGACGCCCGTCAGCCACGCTGGTCGGTGTTGACCACGTATCGCGCCCCCGCTATCGTCCTCTCCCGAGCCAACCCGGAGGCTCAGGGTGGCTTGGATTTCCTATCCGTAGAGATCAGTTGGCCCCCTCATGGAGTCGAACGCGCATGCAGTTTCCCTATGGTCTGAGCGATTTCGGCACCCTGAGGCAATACGGCTATTGGTATCTCGATCGTACTGAGCGTCTTCCCGCCCTCGAGCAGGCTGGACGACAGCTGGTCTTTCTGCGTCCACGCCGCTTCGGCAAGAGTCTGCTGCTCTCGATGCTGGAGCACTACTACGATCTCAATCGCGCCGAGCAATTCGAGTCCCTGTTCGGCAACTTGGCCATCGGGCGTGAGCCGACGCCGCTGCACAATCAGTATTTCGTGCTCAAGTGGGACTTTTCTCTGGTCGCCGCGCACGGCGAGATCGGGGACATCGAAGCGGCGCTGCATCGGCATCTGAATGGCTGCCTCACCCAATTCGTCGCCGATTATCAGAGCCACTGGACGCGCGCGATTCATCTCCATCCCGAAGACGCCCTGGCATCCTTCCAGTCGGTGCTCGGGGCGGTTCACGCGACCCCACACAAGCTCTACCTGCTGATCGACGAATACGACAACTTCGCCAACGAAGTGCTGATGGCCGCGCGCCTTGGTAGCCAGGACCGCTACCAGACGCTGCTGCAGGGCGAAGGTCTTCTGAAGACCGTGTTCAAAGCCATCAAGGCCGCTGCTGGCGGGCTGGGACTGGACCGGGTGTTCATCACCGGCGTCTCACCGGTGGTGCTGAGCGACATGACCAGCGGCTACAACGTCGCCAAGGATATCTATCTGGACGCGGCCTTCAACGACCTCTGCGGCTTCACTGAACCTGAAGTCGCGGCGGTGCTGAGCCAGTTGGAGGGCGAGTCGCAGGGAACTGAAGAGGTGCACGAGGCTGGTGAGGCGCTGGAGGCCGGTGAGGTGGCGATGGCCAGGGCGCTAGCGGGCAGTGGCTGGTCTGCGGAGAAGGCGTTGGAAACCATGCGCACCTTCTACAACGGGTATCGGTTCAGCGAAGAGGCCGCGACCAGTCTCTACAATCCGACCCTCAGCCTGTATTTTTTCGATGCCCTAAGACGTCAGGGTCATTACCCACGCCGCATGCTGGACGAGAATCTGGCGATGGATCGCAACAAGCTGCTCTATATCGCCTCCTTACCGCAGGGAGAGGAACTGCTGATCGAGGCCCTGAGCGGCGATGACCGAGTGCTGGTCCCTGAGCTGGTGCAGCGTTTTGGCGTCGCTGATGTGCTCGCTGCGGTCAAGGATCAGCCATTCATGGCCTCGCTGCTGTACTTCTTCGGCATCCTGACGTTGGCCGGCGAAGAAGGCGCATTGGCCAAGTTGGTTCTGCGCATCCCGAATCTGGTCGCGCGTGGGCTCTATGTCGAGCGACTGCGCGAGCGCTGGCTGCCGGCGCCCGAGACTCGCGACCTGGCACGGCAGGCCAGCGAGTCGCTCTACTTGCAAGGCGACCTGGAGCCACTCTGCGAGTTGATCGAGCAACGCTATTTCAGTGTGCTGTCCAATCGTGACTACCGCTGGAGCAACGAGCTGCTGGTCAAATTCGCCTTTCTCACCCTGCTGTTCGACGATCGACTCTACATGGCCGTCTCCGAGCTGGAGACCGGGCGCCGCTATGCCGACCTCGCGCTGATCCTGCGGCCGGACATGCGTCGCTTCCAGGCGTTGGACCTGCTGCTGGAATTCAAATACCTGAGCCTGCAGGAGCTGCGGCTGAGTGGCGCGCAGGTGCGCGAGCAATCGCGTGCGGCGCTGGCCAAGTTGCCGGCGGTGGCGGCTAAGCTTGACGAGGCCGAAGCTCAAGCGCGCGATTACGGCGGCACCTTGACCCAGCGTCATGGCTTGAGCGACCTGCGCGCCTTTGCCGTGGTCGCCTTAGGCGTAGAGCGGCTGGTCTGGAGAACACTCTGATCCCGGCGACCACTCCTTGCTAGGCCGGGAGCCTGCTCCTTCATGTTCGAGGCCGATCGGCGGCAGAAGGTCAGTGGAAACTTCTGCCGCTTGGACACTGCTGTCCGCTGTCAAGAACGGCTCGTAATCAAAAGCTTCTGATAAGGATTGACCAATCTGGCCCCTGCCGGAAGTCAGCCCTGAGTCCGAAGTGTTCCGTCAATCCGGCGATCGTCCTCTCCCGAGCCAACCTAGACGCTCAGGGTGGCTCGGACTTCCTATCCGTATCCGACGGAACAAGACCGCTCCGATTAGCGTCGGGGCATCCGATAGGGCAGCAGGTGCTGGACCCAAGCCGAGCGGAAGCGATCCAGCGATAGGCTCTCATGAACTGCCTCGATTGGACGGCCCTGCAGGTGTGAAGCAATCACCGAGCGTGAATAAAAGGGCGTGTCCTCCAAGGTCTTGACGACCCGTGGCGGATGTTTGGCATCGGCTTGACTCGAGCGAGGCATGCGCCAGATCGGGGTGCGCGCGAGGCGATGATCCGGCGGCGCATCGAAGTGACTCAAGCCACCGTCGGCACCGAAGTGCAGCCCGAGCGACAGCCTTCCTCCCTCACGCCGATCGGCATGATAGAGGATCAGACTTTCATCGCCACCAAGACTGGCACGCGACCAATCCCAATACCGGAAGGCATCCTCCAGCGGCTCGTCGCCCCAGTTGCGGTCAAAGTAGGCATGACCGGTCCAATTCAGCGCCGGCCGCTCGAAGCTCACCTCAACCGTGGCGCTTGGTGCTATCGGTTGCCAGCGATGCCGACCGGCCTGATCGAGCGTGAAGACCTGCTCGTTGATAAAGGCCGGCGCGAGCTTGACCTGCCCTCGCACACGCTGCGGGATCGGGGTGCCGATCTCGTCCAGCTCCACCGTCAGGCCACCATCGGCATCCCACTGCAGGGCGCTTGGTCCGATCTGCAGGCGTGAAGCGGTTTGCGCGAGCGCATGCTGACGCCGCTCGGTCATGGTCCAGCGCCGCTCTTTGCCGTAGAGACAGACGTTCAACGAGCAATAATCGCTCGGCTCGTCGCGTCCACGACGCCTACCCTTGAAGTAGTACGGCGAGAAGACGCTGCCGATGAAGGCGATCAGGGTCAGCCCATGGCGGCCGTCATCACTGAGCGCGTCCACATACCACCAGGCATACCCGCGCGGCGGAACCTGTACGCTCAGGTCAGGTCCCTGAGGATCGCCTCCGCCGCCAGGCGCCCCGAGATCGCCGCCATCGGCACCCCCGGGCCCGGATGCACGCTGCCCCCCGCCAGATACAGCCCCGCCAGACGCGAGCGAGCCGCCGAGCGGCTGAACGGCCCCCGCCATCCATGCGAGGTGCGGCCATAGAGCGCGCCACCGGTGGCCGGAAACAGGCGCTCGAACTCCGTTGGCGTGGTGATCACCCGACGCTCCGGACTGAGGTCGGCCCTGAGGCCACAGCGGCGCAACAGGTTGAAGGTCTGCTCCTCGCATTGCTCGATCTCTTCGCTCGTGAAAGGTTTGATATCGCCCCGCGCGGGTGCGTTGACGAGGCACAACAGCCGTTCCGGCCCCTGGACCTCCGAGTCGTCATCGCGATCCTGTGCGCAGACATAGACCGTCGGCTCTTTGGGCAGCTCGCCACGCCCAAAGATGGCCTTGAACTCCTCGGCATAGTCGCGGCAGAAGAACACATTGTGCCGCACCAGCGGGAAGCCATGAGTCTTGGCATTGACACAGAAGGTCACCGCCGATAAAGAGCGCGCGGAGCGTGGATGCGCCGAGACCGCGCGGCGCGCTGCCGCCCCAAAGGATCCAGCGGACAGAGCCGCGACATCGGCGTTGCAGAGCACGGCATCCGCCTGGATACGCTCACCGGTCTCAAGCTGCACGCCAACGACGCGCTTGCGCTCGACGAGGATCTCCCGGACGCCGGAGTGGTAGCACAGCTTGACGCCTCGTTCCTCTGCGAGCGCCGCACAGGCCTTAGGCAACTGATGGATACCGCCATCGACTGACCAGACCCCAGCCTGCTCCACATGCGCGACGATCCCGAGCGTTGGCGGCGCGCGGAACGGCGAGGAGCCGACATAGGTGGCATAGCGACCGAAGAGCTGGCGCAGCCGAGGATCCGGGAAGAAGCGCCCCAAGTCCTGCCAGAGCGTCGAGTAGGGCTTCAGGCGCGCAACCGGAATCAGGCCGGAATCGAGCACGAGCGAGAGGGGGGTTGGCTCCGCAAGCTGGATGAAGGCATGCTCCAAGGTGCGGTACATGTCGCTGGCGCGCGCGCAGAAGGCGCGAAACAGACGCGCCTGCTCGGCACCGGCAAAGTCCCCGATCGCCTCTGCCGAGCGATCGATGTCGGTGTAGAGGTCGAGCCGCTCGTCCTCACTCCAGGCATGGCGCGCCAGGATCTCGACCGGACGCAAGCTGAGGTAATCATCCAGCCTGGCTCCAGCCGCGGCGAAGAGAGCGTCGAACACCCAGCGCATGGTCACCACGGTCGGCCCGGAATCGATCTGCGCACCGGCGACCTGGACCTCACGCATCTTGCCGCCCGGATAGCCCGAGCGCTCCAACAAGGTGACTCGGATCCCCTGGGCGGCAACCCTGATCGCGGCGGCCAGACCGCCGATCCCGGCGCCGATCACGACGACGTGCGGCTCAGCCATCGGCTAACCGCGACTTTGCGCGGTCGCGAACAACGGTCGCGAGGAACGCGGCTTGAGCAGCGCAACGCCTAACGGGCCAGCGGCTGACGCGGTTGCGGGAATGATTCAACAAGTGTCTCGATCAAAGGCTTTTCAGGACCATATCGGCCGCCAGACGTCCGGAAATCGATGCCATCGGGATTCCCGGGCCTGGGTGTGCACTGCCGCCGGCGGTGAAGAGCCGCTCGATCTTGGTCACCGCGCCGGGACGATCGAACGATCCCCACCAGCCATGATTGACGCGACCGAATACCGCCCCGCCAGAGGCCGGATAGGCACGCTCGAAATGCACCGGGGTTGTGACGGCAATGTCTTCACGCTCGACGAGCGTCAGCCCGCAGTGCCGGAGCAAGGCGGTCACCTGCTCACCGCAGCGGCTTATCTCCTCGTCGGGGATGACCTGGGAATCACCGCGCGACGGCGCATTGACCACGATCAGCATCCGCTCGCGCTCGGTTGGCTCCGGCGCCGAGGGATCGCCGCGATCCTGCGCACAGAGGTAGACGGTCGGATGCGCCGGGAGTCGTAGGTCGTCAAAGACCGCCTTGAACTCGTCCGCATAGTCGCGCGGGAAGAAGACATTGTGATACTGCATCGGAAACCCGGCCGGGCGCGCGAGCAGATTCCAGGTTACCACCGAATGGGAGCGATTCTTGGGCGGAATCGGCGGCACCGCACGCTTGGCTTGCTCGCCGAACAGACCGGCACCGAGCGCGGCCGCATCCGCGTTGCAAATCACCGCATCGGCTTCGATCCGCTCGCCGTTTTCCAAGCGCACGCCGCGAGCGCGCCCACCTTCGATCAAGATCTCTGCCACGCCCGCGCCATAGTTCAGCTCCACGCCCTTCTCCGCGGCCAGATCCGCCAGTGCCTCGGGCAAGCGATGAATGCCTCCTTCCACCGCATGCACGCCGCGGCTTTCGACATCGGCAACCAGCATCAGGGTGGCCGGGGCATGATAAGGAGAGGCACCGACGTAGGTGGCGTAACGGCCAAAGAGCTGCCGCAGGCGCGGGTCCTTGAAATAACTGCCGAGCGCTTGCCACAGCGTGAACACGGCCTTGATCCGCATCAGCTCGCCGAGCCCGTTCCAGCCGAAGCGAGCGAAGATGGTCACCGGCGTGGGCTGTTGCGACTGGATGAAAGGGACATCCAAGGCCGCATAGACCCGCTTGGCGTGGGCTGCGAAGCGGCGAAAACCGTCCGCCTCTTTGGCTCCGGCAAACGCGACGATGGCCTGCGCGGAGCGCTCGTGATCACCGAACAGATCCAAGCGTTCGGTCTCGCTCCAGGCATGGCGGGCAAGCACATCTGCCTGATGCAGCTTAACCCGCTCGCCCAGGTTTGCACCGGCCTCGCGAAAGATCTCCTCGAAGACCCACGGCATCGTGAGCACCGTAGGTCCGGTGTAGAAGGATTGACCGTCAACCTGTTGCTCGCGCAGCTTGCCACCCGGGTGATGACCGCGCTCGAACACCCTGACATCGAGGCCGTTCAAAGCGAGCTTCAAAGCGGCGGTCAAACCGCCCATCCCGGCTCCGATCACAATGACCTGTTTTCTGCGCGTCGGCATAGGCTGAGGTACGTCGAATTAGCGAAGTTAGTGCGGGTGTATGCTAAACTAGACACCCGCAGATGTCTAGATTACTTGACAGATGGCAGATCGGGCAACGACGCCGTTAAGCTCGCGCAGCGAGTGCTGATCGGGCAACCGATGAAACCCAACCGGCCCCCCTCCAGCACCTCATTATCGTAACGAGGAGTCGCAGACAAAATGAAGTATACCGCTAGACGTACTTGGCCTGAAAAATCGAAATCATGGGAGTACCTGGGCGAGTCCGAAAGCCTTGAAGAGTTCGCCCTGGCCTTTGCAACCGACAAGGCACTCACGGTCGACACCGAGTTCGTCGTCATCGAAAAGGCCGGCGCGGAATCCGAGATCGAGTTCTTCAAGGTCACGCGAGTCTCGCCATACGGACTGGTGACGGCTGCCCCACGGGTCGAAAGCGAGAGTGGCCCTGGCAAGGCCGCGCCGCAGGACGACCCAACCGCCGCGGCGGGCGGGGACGACAACTACGGCGGGGTCGAGGCAATTGCCGGTGCCTGGCGCGGTGTCATCGCCAACGTCTTGATGTTTGTTAAGGCTGGCGGAGCAGCCTTGCTCTTCTTCTTGGTCGCGATCTTTCTCGCCAAATGGCTCTTCAACGCCTGGTAGTCCGTGCGCGCTCGACACGAGCCCTAACCTCGGCAGCGGCTCAGAAAAATTTGTAATCCGCACTTGACACGGCAAAGTGTCATGTTAAACTGACACTCAGTTAGAACGCAGTTGGTTCAAGGGTCATCTGCCAACAAGCCCTGTACCTGCTGCGGTTACCTAGAGGCACTTGTCCAATGACAAGTGCCAAAACCCTCACCCCGATCAGAGGAAAATGGCAATGGCCGAAGCAGCAGCAGCAAAATCACCGAACCTATCCGGGCTGACCGACGCGCAAGCGAAAGAGTTTCATGAGCATTGGAAGCACGGCGTGTTTAGTTGGGTCGCAATCGCCACCGTCGTGCATGTGGTGACATGGGTCTATCAGCCCTGGTTCTAAGCCCGCGGTCGTTCATTGAAAGCATTTGCACTCCGCATCGTTGCACTGTCTAACGTCTAATTAGGAGAGATACCATGCAAGTTCCTTATCTGATGGCCGACCCATCCATTGCGAAGCCTGATCATCCAGAAGAAGACTGGAAAATTTGGACCGTGATCAACCCGGCCACCTGGATGGTCCCGTTCTTTTTCATCCTCTTCATTCAGATGTGGATGGTTCACTCCTACGCGCTGAGCCTGCCGGGCTACGGCTTCAAGGATTCGGCGCAAGCCGCGGTTGACGCTCGCACCGCCGTCGTCGTCGAGCAGGTCCAAGGTCAGCAGATTGCACAGGTCCAATAAGACCCTGCTTGATGCGGAGCGTTTCACGTCAAACTGAGCCGCTCGCTGGACGAGATCTTAGATCGTCCGCTTTGGCGCCAAGCCAAGGATCATGACACAGGGACGTGGTAAACAGCGCCCGTAATGGGCGCTGTTTTGTTTCGGGGGGGTTGCGGTGAGGCTATTGCTGCTTGGCGTCAGCGTGTCGCAATGCACCGAGGAGGCCTGGCTGCTGTCGCCTGATGATCCGGTGCGCAAGTGGCTATACAATCTCTGCCATGTGATCAATCACCTGAATGCCTTCGGCGGCGGCGACCTGAGCCGGGCCTAAGGCACGATCGCGCGCCTGCTTGCGGTGCTGCGCCGAGACCATCGGCAAGCAGGGCGAGCGCCGGCCTTCTTTCGCTTTCGTTAGGGTTATGTTAAAACCCCGCCGCTAACGGGGCGAGTCCAGCAGTGTCGCCCGTCCGTCCCAGCCCTATACGCTTCTTTTCTATCGCCAGGTTCAACTCGCGAAGGTATCCAGTTGCAACTTCCATTTATCGAGCGTTGGCGCGTTTGGCGCGATCGCAAGCTCGCTAGCCCGAGCTTTCAGCGCTGGGCAGCGGATTTCCCGTTGACCAGGCACGAGGCATCAAAGCGTGCCCGAGCACTGTTTGATATCACCGCCGGCTTCGTCTATTCCCAAATCCTCTATGGATGTGTCGAGCTGGGGCTCTTTGACGAGCTGGCCGATGGTCCGCGTAGCGCCGATGAGCTGGCCAGTAAGATGGGTATGACGCCGGCGGCGGCAGACCGCTTCTTGCGCTCGGCGGTCGCGATCGATCTCCTGGAGCGGCGCGGCAATGGTCGTTACGGGCTCGGCAAGCTGGGGATTGCAATGCCGGGCAATCCGGGGATCGCGGCCATGGTGCGTCATCATCGCATGCTGTATCACGATCTCGATGACCCGCTCGCGCTGTTTCGCGGCGAGCGCAGCGAGACCGAGCTGGGGCGCTACTGGTCTTACGCAGGCTCCGCAGACCCCGCGGCCGATGGTGACGAGCGGGTGGCGGAGTACAGTTTGTTGATGTCGGCGTCGAGCGGCTTCGTCGCCGAGGACACGCTCGATGCCTTCCCCCTGAGCGACTATCGCTGCTTGATGGATGTCGGTGGTGGCGAGGGTCGGTTCTTGTTGCAGGCGGCCCAGCGCTGGCCGCACCTGCAGTTGCGTCTGTTCGATCTGCCCGCGGTCGTCGACCGGGCCCGTGAGCGCTTCCGCGATGCCGGAATTGAAGGCCGTGCCGAGGTCTTCGGCGGTAATGTGAAGGTCGATCCGCTACCGCGAGGGTCGGACATCATTTCTTTGGTGCGCGTGATCCTGGACCATAACGACGACGGCGCGATGGCCATTTTGCGTGCCGTTAGGGCCGCACTCGAGCCGGGCGGTACCCTGATCATCACCGAGCCGATGTCGGAGACGCCGGGGGCCGAGCCCGTCGGTGACGCCTATTTCGGCCTCTATCTGCTGGCGATGGGCAGCGGGCGCACACGTCCGCCGCGCGAGCATCGTGCCATGCTGCAAGCCGCAGGATTCGACCAGATTCGCTTCGTCCGCACGCGCCGGCCGCTGCAAACTCGGCTCGTCGTCGCCAAGGCGGCTTGAGCGCAGGACAGGCCATTGCGGGGATGTCGGCAAGGCGCTGTTCCGCCTTGTGCCCCATCCTCGCAGCCGTCCGTCGTCGGAAATGGGGTCGTTTTGTTGCCTGTGCCGGGCATCGATCATGCGGATGATGCACGCAATAAGCCTGCCTTGGAGTGAGCTATGAATCGCCTGACCAAGTATCTCGTGACCCTTCCCTTTGCCGATGCCGGGACGACCGAGCTGCCGCTGCGGCGGATCTTGCGTCTGTCGCTATTTCAGATCTCGGTTGGCATGGCGATGGTGCTGCTGTTTGGCACCTTGAACCGCGTCATGGTGGTCGAGCTGGGTGTGTCGGTCTGGTTCGTCTCTCTGATGGTGGCCTTGCCGCTGGTTTTCGCGCCGTTGCGTGCGTTGATCGGGCATCGATCGGATTACCATCATTCGGCGTTCGGCTGGCGTCGCGTGCCCTATATCGCGCTCGGTAGCATGCTGCAGTACGGCGGCTTCGCGATCATGCCGTACGCGATCCTGATCCTCTCCGATGAAACCAATAATCTGGTCTTCGTCGGACAGTTCTTTGCCGGAATCTCGTTCCTGATGGTCGGGGCAGGGCTGCACATCGTGCAGACCGCTGGACTGGCCTTGGCGACTGACCTGGCGCCGCGTGAGAAACGGCCGCGGGTGGTTGCGCTACTCTATTCGATGCTGTTGCTCGGGATGGTGGGTAGTGCGCTGCTGTTTGGTCATTTGCTCGAGGACTTCTCGCACGAGAAGCTGGTCAGGGTGGTCCATGCCGCTGCCTTGGCCACCATCATCATGAATCTGATCGCGGCTTGGAAGCAGGAATCGATCGATCTGAAACGGGCGGTGGCCAATATTCCGCGACCACCTTTCCGTGAGACCTGGAACGAGTTTCTGCGCGGCGGTTATGCGAGTCGGCTTCTGATTGTTGTTGGCTTAGGCACCGCCGGTTTCAGCATGCAGGAGATCCTGCTTGAGCCTTACGGCGCGCAGGTGCTGGGGTTGACGGTTGCGCAAACCACCTCGCTGACCGCGATCCTTGCCGGTGGCGCCTTCATCGCCTTTGCCTTGTCGGGCTATGTCCTAAGCCGCGGCGGAAACGCTTATCAGCTGGCCAGCATAGGCGCCTTGGTTGGTGTCTTCGCCTTACTCCTTGTGATCCTTGCGGCAACCGTGGAGTCGGCCTTGGTGTTCCGGGTCGGCACCGCGCTGATCGGCTTCGGGACCGGTTTGTTTGCGGTCGGCACCCTGACCGCGGCGATGGAGCTTGCCGAGCGCGGCCACGTTGGACTGGCGCTCGGTGCCTGGGGAGCGGTTCAGGCAACAGCGCAAGGTGTGGCGATTGCTCTGGGCGGCGCGCTGCGTGATCTGGTCTCGGCAATGGCTGTCGCTGGAACCTTTGGACCCGGCGGGGCAAGCTCGTCATTCGGCTATCGTGTCGTTTACGGTATCGAGATCCTATTGCTGCTCGCTGCGTTGGTCGTTTTGATTCCGCTGCTGTTGCGTCGACGTCGGGATGGAGCGAGCAGTGCCCCCTCGCAATTCGGCTTGGATCAGATGCCGTAGGTGATTTCCGGAAAAGCATCTACCGGTAGAGCCGGAGCCAGGAACAGTGGTCGAAGGCTCTACTCGTTGTCGTAATCGTAATCGTAATCGGATTCCGGCCAACCACGAACACGACAACGACAACGATAATTTCTGCGACGGTTTGCTCAAGACTGAGGGCTAAGGCGAATTCCGGAAACCTTCATGCCAATGGCGTAGGTTGTGCCGAGCCGTGCGAGGCACAACCAACCGTCGGCGCAAGTTGTGCTTCCTATCGTCAGCACAACCTACGGGTATGGAAGTTTGCGGAAATCGCCTAAGGGGGTTCGATGCCATCCAGGTATGCGCAGTCGGGATGACTATTCTCGGGCTTTGACCTTCAAACGGGTGGAGCGCGGTGGTTTGGATCTGGTAAAGGAAGCGAGGATCGATGTGAATCTGAGTGAATCGTAAGAGGGTCGCGAACGAGGAAGGCCGTGAGGCGGAAACGTCAGGAGGGAGGTGCGATCGTTTAAAGCCACTAACCGCGGCGCCCTCGTTGCGAGGGCTGGACCGCGGTCAGCAATGCGTCTGGCGCTTATTCGGCCTGCGGTGCAGGCGCGACAACCGCGACTGGCGCTGCAACTCGCACGGAATCCTTGAAGCCGTAGCCCGGCAGGCTCAGCGCGTAGGAGTGGACCATCCACATCTGAATGAACAGGATGAAGAAGAACGGGACCATCCAGACGGCCGGATTGATTACGGTCCAGATCTTCCAGTCTTCTTCTGGATGATCAGGCTTCGCAATGGAAGGGTCGGCCATCAAGTAAGGAACTTGCATGCAGTGTCTCCTTGTCGAGTTTGGGCTAGCGGGTTAGAACCAGGGCTGATAGACCCAAGTCACCACATGAACGACGGTGGCGATTGAGACCCAACTCCATACGCCATGCTTCCAGTGCTCATGAAACTCTTTTGCTTGCTCGTCGCTCAGGCCCGAGAGATTCTTGGCTTCGGCCATCGGAAACGCTCCTGTAAAGGTCGTGGTTCAGGTGCTGTCCGGCACATCGCTGCGCCGTGTTTCATGTGTGGAAGAGTCGATGCCCGCCCCGATACAGTTGCTGGTGTTTCCTCAATCCACGGTTGTCATTCTAACCTGACATCTCTGTGTGTCAAGGTCGATTTACATAAGTTTTTAGTGGTTTTCGTCAACTCAACTTAACTGGAAGCGCCGGCCCGCAGTTTACGGCCGCGAGCCAGGCGATGACCTAGAGTGCGAGTGGTCCTTTGGGGTCGACGGTCGGGATCGGATTCTCGCGCAGCCCTTCGGCGACGAGAACCTGATTGGCTGCCATACGGCCGGTCATGGTCGCCGCCTCCATCAGGTTGGCCGGCACCTCGAGCCGCAGGTAGTCGCCGGCGAGGAACAGATTATCGATGGGTGTTTGCACGCCTGGGCGCCCTGCATAGTCGCCAGGCGCCCAGCGCGGGAAGTTCTCCTGCATCGTGTAGATGTCGTAGATGATCTTGGCGCCCTTGAGGGCCGGGATCAGCTCGTCGAGCTCAGCGCGCATGATGCGCTTGATCTCGGCCTCGTCGATGACGTTCTCCGGCTCGACCGCATAGGCATGCAGCTCGATGATCGAACCCGTATGACGACGCGCCCAGTCTTCCGATTCGGGCTGCATTTGTGAGTAGATCGCGATCGAGTCGGTGTAGCGCCAGCCGCTGACGGTATAGAAGGGAACCGCCATCGGCGGGCATTCGCCGTCGAGCCAGAGTCGCCAGACGATGTAGGGATCGGCGACGCCGAGGCGCTCGACGCTGCTCACCAGCTCGGGGCTTGGGAGTTCGGACTGGGCGATGATGGCTTTGACACCGGGCACATCGCAGGCCAGCACCACATAGTCTGCCTCCAGCTCGATGTTCGATTGCTCGGGGCGAGCGCTGAGCTTGACCTGCCCGTCGGGTATGGGAGTGGCGTCGAGTTCGACTAGAGGGACGATGGTTGGTCCAGCCGTGGGAACGCCCTTGCTGTCGTACTTGGCGCCATGGCATGGGCAGGCGAAGCCGCCCGTGGCGGCATCGAGGCCGACCGGGCAGCCCATGTGGGTGCAACGCCCGGAGACCCCCTGGATCTCGCCCTGCGCGTCGCGCTTGGCGTAGTAGAGGTTGGGGCCGTTCCAGAAGGGGGTCCATTCCGTGCCGATGGCGGCGGCATCGATGCTGTGCTCGGCGCCGAGGATGGCACCGGGACGTTTGAGGATAATCTTGCTGATGCGTCCATCATGCGCGACCAAGCGATCAACCTCCGCCCCGGTAGTGACGCGGACACCAAGCTCGGTGAGGGCGTTGGTCAATGGGGTGATCACCGAGGTCATGGCATCGTCGATGGTTTGGTTGTAGCCCATGCCATCGGGATTGCCGAGGAAGAAGAAATGGAAGAACTTGATGCCCTCGGCGGTCGAGTAGCGATGAAACTGGTTGAAGGAGGTGTGCGCGAAGGGCTCGATGATGGTGTCGACCATCGGCTTGTTGACGCGTTCGCAGAAGGTCTTGAAGTCGAGGTCGTCGAGGCGCGCGAAGGTCTTCTCCGGATCGTAGCGCATCACCTCGTAGAGCCGGCCGGTTGGGTTGTTGAAGTCGAGCAGTGAGACCGACTTGGCTTGATTGACGACGGCGAAGAGGTTGAATGGGAACAGGGTCGTGGTGTTGGTGAAGCTCTCGGTGCCTTTGGCCGGGTCTTTGAAAATCACCGGGTAATCCAAGACCGGCTTGAAGTTGTCGCGCAGGCCGTTCTCGGCGAGTAGCCCATTGAGGTTGTAGTACTGATTGAAGAAGCCATGAAAGCCGTGCTCCGTGGCCATGGTCTCGCCGTTCACGTCGACATCCCAGCCCGTGAGCCGCCCACCAAGGTTGCTGGAGCGCTCGACCAGGGTGACGTCGAAGCCGCGCTTGGCGAGCTCATAGCTCGCGGCAATGCCGGCGAGTCCGCCGCCGACCACCACCACCCGCTTGCGTGTGCTCGGGCTCAGTGGGAGCGCTGCATTATTGTCGGAGGCAAAGGGCAGGGTAGAGCGCCGCGGCTGGATGGCGTACAAGCCAGCGGTGCCGAGCGCGGTGCCGGCGACGGTGATGAGCCCTACATTTCGAATGAAGTGGCGACGGTGCATGGTGTTCTCCGGAACGATGAAGCAGTGTGCGGGATAGGGTCTCGATGCCGCTGCCGCCGTGCGCCGCAGGCAGGCATGATCCGAACCCGGACAGGATGAGAGGGGTGTGAGGAGGATTGCATCGAAGGCTATCGACAGCTCAAGCAGGGGCGCAGACGGTGATCAAGCAACCATCGGAGTAGGCTCGAGGGCGCTACGAGTCTGTTGCGAAAATGGTAGTATACGCCCCCCTGAGCACCGAGCCCAGTACGGACAGAGCTCGCGATCCCGATCCGTTTCCCCCTTCCCTCCGCTCCAAAACCCCGAGATCATAGCCATGACCACCCAGGTACAACTGCGGGCCGACGCCGATTATCTGCTTGTCGGCGGTGGCCTTCAGAATGCACTCATCTTGATGGCCCTCGCCCGGCGCCGGCCAGATGCGTCGATCATCTTGCTTGAGCGCGACGCCGGAATCGGCGGCAATCATATTTGGTCCTTCCAAGCCCGCGATCTGCCGGAGTCGGCCTTCGATTGGGCCGTCCCGCTGATCGAGTATGAGTGGCCGGGCTATCAGCTGTTCTTCAAGGAGTCCTCGCGTTGGGTCAAGGGGGCTTATCGATCGCTGAGCTCCGATCATCTCGATCGGGTCGTGCGTGCTGTCGCCGACGCGTCATCGCGGATTGAGCTGCGGTTTGAAGTCGAGGTGCGCCGGGTGCAGGCCGAGGAGGTCGAGCTTGCCGATGGCTCACGGTTGCGCGGGCGCCTGGTGATCGATGCGCGCGGGCCGGAGCAAGGCGGTCATAGCCCGGGCGGGGGCTATCAGAAGTTCGTTGGTCTCGAATGCCGCCTCAGCCGTCCCGCGCCGACGACAGTGCCGATCCTGATGGACTCACGCTGTCGGCAGCGCGATGGCTTTCGCTTCTTCTACATCCTGCCCTTCGCTGCCGATCGGGTGCTGATCGAGGATACTTATTTCTCCAATCGCCCGGATCTGGATGTCGATGCCATCAAAGCGTCCATTTTGGCCGAAGCGACTGATTTAGGCTTAGAGGTCGACGCGGTCTTGCGCACCGAGGTCGGCGTCTTGCCGATGCCGGCACTCAGCACCTTTCATCCTAAGTCCCGCGGGCCGATCGTGGCGGGCTATGCCGGGGGTTGGTATAATCCGAGTACGGGCTATTCATTGGCGGCGGCCTCGCGCTTAGCCGAGCATCTGTCGAAAACGCCCTTCGACGAGCTCTTTGGTCGTGATTGGCGTCGCATGACGCGCTACTTGCGCTTCCAGTCGATCTTCCTTGCCGCGCTGAATCTGCTGATGTTCCGCTGGTTCCATGACGATAAGCGGCGGCGCTTGATGGAGCGCTTCTATTTGCTGCCAGACGCGGTTATCCACCGGTTCTTTGCGATGGAAACGACCTTGGTCGATTGGTGGCGGATCATGTACGTCGGTGCCCCTTGGACACCAAAGGGCTGGGGGCGCCGTGCGCGGACCCCGGAACAGCCCTAATCATTCTTCTAAACCGCGCCAGCTCCGACAGTTGTCGGAGCTGGCGCGGCCGATCCACTCCAACAAATGACGCATACCGCACCGGGCGCGGTTTAGTCAGCGTTTACTGCACGACTGCGCGCAGCAGTCGTTGGGCGGTCCTGCAACCATCACGAGAGAGTGTCTGTCATGACAGAATCCGCGGCCGATTGTCGGCCTATTCCATTCATCCTGGTCTTCGTCATCGCCGCACTGGCGATCTTGCTCGGCGTCTACGCGGTGCCCGAGTCCTTCAGTCTGGCCGTTTTTGATGCACAAGCGATCACCAAGGCGGCCATCTATCTGGGCGCGACCATGCTGATGATGTGCTATGTCGATGCCTTTCGCTCGCGGTGTCTGCGTGGCTTCGTCACCATTGCCTTGGTTTTGCTTGCGCTTGGCTGCGCGGTCCCTTTCTTCGGCAGCGAGCGCGCGTTATGGGGACCTCTCCAGCATGGGGCCATCAACAGCCTCTATCTACTTGTGGGGCTGCTGGCGTTCCTGCATTTTTCTCTGCATACCATGCCCAGTGCCTGGCGGCAGAGCCTGACGCCAAGGCGCTCCGACTTGATCGGCGCAGTGCTCGTGCTTGGTGTTGCCTTGTATCGCGATTATGACCCGAGCTTAGGGGTGGCAAAGAACCTTGTCGAGCTCGGGGCGACCGGGATCGCCATCTTGGTGGGGGCGTTGTTGTGTACCCTGTTGATGCGGCATCGTGCACGGGGGCTCGCGCTGGTCTAGTGCCGCAGAGTGGAAGTCTTGATACCCTCACAAGCTGATACAGGCGACCATCCTTCGCGCCGGCGAAATCGCCAATCGCCTCGCTGATACGCTCTTCGTCGGCGTAGAGGTCGAAGCGCTCATGCTCGCTCCAAGCGTGGCGTGCTAAGATCTCGATCGGTTCGAGCGTCAGGATGATGGCCTCTATGCTGATTTGCATTTGACGCCGTTGGCGTCCGTGTCTATTGTACATGACACTACGAAGTGTCAACTAAAATTTACAGATCGGCGGTGACCGGGGGAGCGGCGATGGATCCAACCACGCGAATCGAGCAAGCATTGGCAGCGGCCTTGGAGTCGGTGACGACGTCGTCCTGTCCGCCCAGGCTTGCAGAGGCGGTTCGCCATGCCGTTTTCCCGGGCGGTGCGCGCGTGCGACCGAGGCTCTGCTTGGCCGTCGCTGCGGCGTGCGGCAGCCGCGATGTCGAGGCGGCGGATGCGGCGGGCGCCTCCATCGAGCTGCTGCACTGCGCGTCTCTGGTCCATGACGATCTGCCCTGTTTCGACGACTCCCCGTTGCGCAGGGGTTTGCCCTCGGTCCATCGGGCCTACGGCGAGCCGCTGGCCGTGCTGGCCGGCGATGCGCTCATTGTCCTCGCCTTCGAAAATTTGGCCCGCGTCCTCGGCAACAACCCCGAGCGTTTGGCGCCCCTTCTGATGACCGTCAGCCGTGCCGTCGGGATGCCGACCGGCATCGTCGCCGGGCAGGCCTGGGAGTGCGAGCCCAAGGTGTCGGTCGCAGATTATCACCGGGCGAAGACAGGCGCGCTCTTTGCCGCTGCAACCGCCGCCGGCGCTCAAGTGGCCGGCGCCGATGCCGATGCCTGGCGGGTGGTCGGCGACAAGATCGGCGAAGCCTATCAGGTCGCTGATGATCTGCGCGACGTCGCCGCCAGCGCGCAAGAGGTCGGCAAGCCGGTCGGGCGCGATGCAGTGCTCAATCGTCCGAGCGCTGCCGGCGAGCTCGGCGTGGACGGTGCGGTTGCGCTGCTTCGCGGTCTGGTCAAGGGCGCCATCGATGCGATCCCGCCATGTCCGGGGTCCGCGCAGCTTGCCGATGTCCTGATGTCCGAGTCGCGCCACATCATGCCGAAGGGTCTCGCCGATCGCGCTTAAACCGCGCCCGTTGAGATATGCGAAGTTTGTCGGATTGGCTTGGCCGCGCCAGCTCCGACGACTGTCGGAGCTGGCGCAGTTTAAGGCATTAAAAAGATTAAGATTTAACTCTTAAATCGCGTCTCGCCGAGATCGAGGATATCCCCAAAGCCAAACCCAAAGTGAAAATGACCCCATTTCGCTCGATTTGCCTGCTGCGCGCAGCGGTCAGTTTGCGCCTGGTCGCCATGGGCGGCGGGCGTTCGCGTATCCCCTTGGGGATCGAGAAGATGCTGAGGATCAACATCTTCGATCCGGTGCGTTTAGTGCCGACCGCGGGGCCGAGCCTGACGCGTCTGTTGGCCGCGACCCGGATGGCGTGAGGTCCTCTCGATGGAAAAGTCCGGCAGCTTCTGCCTGACGCGGTTGAGTTGGGTTAAACTCGAACGCCTTTGATTGCCATTGTCAGGGTCGAACATTGAACCTCGATACCCTCGCCGTCGTTCTCGATCAGCCTGAATCCCTCGCGCTCAAACCGCTGACGCTCACCCCGCCGGGCGACGCGGATGTCATGGTCGCGATTGAATGGAGCGGAATCAGCACGGGCACCGAGCGTCTGCTCTGGTCCGGGCGCATGCCGAGCTTTCCCGGCATGGGCTATCCCTTGGTGCCCGGCTACGAATCGGTCGGCCGTGTGACTTGGGCCGGAGACCGGTCGGGTCTCGAGGTCGGGCAGCGGGTCTTCGTGCCCGGGGCGCGCTGCTACAACGAGGCGCGCGGTCTGTTCGGCGGAGCGGCCTCGCTGATCGTGCTCCCCGGCGAGCGGGCCGTGCCGGTCAGCGATGCGCTCGGGGAGGATGCCGTTCTGCTCGCGCTGGCGGCGACCGCTCATCACGCGATCGGCGGCCTGAATGCCGGCCCCGTCGACCTCATTATCGGACACGGCGTGCTGGGTCGCCTGGTGGCGCGGATCGCTGCACTCATCGAAGGCGCTCGCCCCACGGTCTGGGAAACCAATCCGGAACGTGCGCGAGGCGCCGAAGGTCACGGCTACCAGGTCGTCGCGCCGGATCAAGACCACCGCACCGACTATCGGCGCATCTGCGACGTCAGCGGCGACTCGGGGATCCTCGATACCCTGATCGCTCGGATGGCGCCGGGCGGGGAGGTCATCCTGGCCGGTTTCTATAGCCAGCCCCTGTCCTTCTCGTTCCCGCCGGCCTTCATGCGCGAGACGCGCATCCAGGTCGCCGCCGAATGGCGTCCGCCGGATATCGTCGCGGTCAAACAGCTGGTCGATTCGGGACGTCTGTCGCTCGACGGGCTCATCACCCATCGCGAGCCCGCAACCCGTGCCGATGCGGCCTATCGCATCGCGTTCGGTGATCCCAACTGTCTGAAAATGATCCTGGATTGGAGATCGATCTCGTGAGTGTATCCGTCAAGAGTCCCGCATTGGTGCCCGGGCGCCAATCGACCAAGGATCCGGTCGGCGCACCCTCGATCGCCACGCCCGCCATCAAGGAGACCCAGATCATCGCGATCTACGGCAAGGGCGGCATCGGCAAGAGCTTCACGCTAGCCAACCTCTCCTACATGATGGCGCAGCAGGGCAAGAAGGTCCTGTTGATCGGCTGCGACCCCAAGAGCGACACCACGACCCTGCTGTTCGGCGGGCGTGCCTGTCCCACCATCCTGGGAACCTCGGGCGAGAAGAAGCGCGCCGGCGACAAGGTCAGCATCGGCGACGTCTGCTTCAAGCGCGACGGTGTCTTCGCGATGGAGCTGGGCGGTCCGGACGTGGGTCGGGGCTGCGGCGGTCGCGGCATCATTCACGGCTTCGAGCTGCTCGAAGGCATGGGCTTCCACGAGTGGGACTTCGACTATGTCCTGCTCGACTTCCTCGGCGACGTGGTCTGCGGCGGCTTCGGTCTGCCGATCGCGCGCGATCTCTGTCAGAAGGTGATCGTGGTCGGATCGAACGATCTGCAATCCCTCTATGTCGCCAACAACGTCTGCTCCGCGGTCGAGTACTTCCGTGGACTCGGCGGCAACGTCGGCGTGGCGGGTATGGTGATCAACAAAGACGACGGCACCGGCGAGGCTCAAGCCTTTGCCAAGGCGGTCGAGATCCCGATCCTGGCGACTATCCCGGCGAACGACGAAATCCGCCGCATGAGCGCCAACTACGAGATCATCGGCCGACCGGGCGATCGCTGGGGTCCGCTGTTCGAAGAGTTGGCGACCAACGTGGGCCTGGCGCCCCCGATTCATCCGAAACCCCTCGATCAGGACGGCCTGCTGGGTCTCTTCACGGGCGATGTGGTCGGCCGTCATGTGGTGCTCGAGCCGGCGACGGCCGAGGACATGTGCAGTGCTGCGACCTTCAAAAAACCCTCGCTCGAGGTGATCTACGACGATGTCTGAGCCATCCGAGCGCGAAGGGCCGATCGGGGATCGCTCGGCCGACGCGGGGGAGGGGAGCGGCTGTCACGGTGGCGCCGAGACCTTGCACGCCGCTGCGGTCGCGTCGGGAAACCGCGAGTTGTTGGAGCGGTTCGCGAAGGACTATCCGAAGGGCCCGCACGATCAACCCCAGACGATGTGCCCGGCGTTCGGCGCCTTGCGCGTCGGGCTGCGGATGCGGCGCACGGCCATGGTGCTCGCCGGCTCGGGCTGTTGTGTCTACGGTCTGACCTTCACCTCCCATTTCTACGGCGCGCGTCGCTCGGTCGGCTATGTGCCCTTCGACTCGGAGACGCTGGTCTCGGGCGCACTCTTCGAGGACGTGCGCGAGGCGGTGCTTAAGCTCGCCGATCCGGAGCACTATGATACGGTCGTGGTGATCAACCTCTGTGTGCCGACCGCCTCGGGGGTGCCGCTGCGTCTCCTGCCCAAAGCGCTCAACGGCGTGCGCATCCTCGGTATCGACGTACCCGGATTCGGGGTGCCGACCCATGCCGAGGCGAAGGACGTGCTCGCCGGTGCCATGCTGCAATATGCACGCACGGAAGCTGAGCAAGGCCCGGTGCAGGCACCGCGCGGCGGTCGCAGCGAGCGGCCGACCGTGACCCTGCTCGGGGAGATGTTCCCGGCCGATCCGGTGGGGATCGGGATGATGCTTGAGCCGATGGGGCTGGCACCCGGGCCGGTCGTGCCGACCCGCGAATGGCGCGAGCTTTACGGGGCGCTCGATTGTCGGGTTGCCGCGGCGATTCACCCTCAGTACGCCGCGAGCGCACGCGAGTTTGCTCTGGCGGGTCGCCCCGTCGTCGGCTCGGCACCGGTCGGGTGCGAAGGGACCGCAAGCTGGCTCGATGCGATCGGAGCGGCCTGCGGGATCGCACAGGCCAAGGTCGATCTGGCCAAGAACAAGATCCTGCCGGCCATCGCCGGTGCCCTCTCGGGCAGTCCGATCAAGGGCCGGGTGACGGTCTCCGGCTACGAGGGGTCCGAGCTGCTGGTCGCGCGTCTGCTGATCGAGTCCGGCGCGGACGTCCCCTATGTCGGCACCGCCTGCGGGCGCACCCCCTGGTCCGAAGCGGATCTGGCCTGGCTGGAGTCGCGCGGGGTGCCGGTTCAGTTCCGTGCGTCGCTGGAGCAGGACATCGCGGCGGTGAAGGCGCTGGAGCCGGATCTTGCGATCGGGACCACGCCGGTCGTGCAGGCGGCCAAGGAGATGAGCATCCCGGCGCTCTACTTCACGAATCTCATCTCGGCGCGTCCGCTGATGGGTCCCGCGGGTGCCGGTTCTCTGGCGCAGGTCATCAATACGGCGCTGGCCAACCGGCATCGCTTCACCGCCATGCGCAGCTTCTTCGAGGGCGTGGGCGTGGGTGAGACCTGCGGGATCTGGGATCAGCCGCCCGTTTCTGTCGCCGCGCCCGTCCCATCCCCAGTCGTCAAGCCGCTATGAGTCCGGTCACGAGGACGTTTTACCCATGTTGATCAACGACCTCGACCGCGCCGGCGGTTATTGGGGCTCCGTCTATGTCTTCGCGGCCATCAAGGGCCTGCAGGTCATCATCGATGGTCCGGTCGGCTGCGAGAACCTCCCGGTGACCGCCGTTCTGCACTATACGGACGGGTTGCCGCCGCACGAGCTGCCGGTGGTCGTCACCGGTCTGGGCGAGGAGGAGCTGGGCCAGAAGGGCACCGAGGAGGCGATGCGTCGCGCCTACGCCACACTGGATCCCAAGCAGCCCGCCGTGGTTGTGACCGGATCGATCGCCGAGATGATCGGCGGCGGGGTGACGCCCGAAGGGACCAACATCCATCGTTTCCTGCCGCGCACCATCGACGAGGATCAGTGGCAGAGTGCGAATCGCGCCATGTACTGGCTGTGGAGCCAGTACGGCCTGAAGAAGGGCGGGATGCCCAAGGCCAAGCCGCGCAAGCCGGGCGAGCCCCCGCGCGTGAATATCATCGGACCCATGTACGGGACCTTCAACACCCCGTCCGATCTCGCCGAGATCAGGCGGCTGGTGGAAGGGATCGGGGCGACGGTCAATCAGGTCTTCCCGTTGGGCAGCCATCTCGATCTGGTGCCCGAGCTAGTCAATGCAGATGTCAACATCTGCATGTACCGTGAGTTCGGGCGCAGCCTCTGCGAGGCGCTGGAGCGGCCCTATATCCAGGCCCCGATCGGCCTGCACAGTACAACCAAGTTCCTGCGTACCCTCGGAGAGCTGCTTGAGCTGGATCCGGAACCCTTCATCGAGCAGGAAAAGCACACGACCATCAAGCCGATCTGGGATCTCTGGCGATCGGTGACACAGGACTTCTTCGGCACGGCCAGCTTCGGCGTTGTGGCCACGGACACCTATGCGCGGGGCTTGCGTCATTTCCTCGAAGACGAGCTGGGTCTGCCCTGCCATTTCGCCTTCTCGCGCAAGGCCGGCGTGAAACCGGACAACGATGTCGTACGCGAGGCGGTGCATAAAAAGACGCCGCTGATCGTCTTCGGAAGCTACAACGAGCGTATGTATCTGTCCGAGGTCGGCGCACGCGCGACCTATATCCCGGCGTCGTTCCCCGGCACCGTGATCCGTCGACATACCGGCACGCCCTTCATGGGCTACTCGGGCGCGACCTACATCGTCCAAGAGGTCTGCAACGCACTCTTCGACGCGCTCTTCAACATCATCCCGCTCGGAACCGATCTCGACAAGGTCGATGCCACGCCGGCCCGGTTGCATCGCGAGCTGCCTTGGGACGAGGACGCACTCGCCGCGTTCGACCGGATTGTCGAGGCCCAGCCCGTCTTGGTGCGGATTTCGGCCGCCAAACGCCTGCGCGATGCCGCCGAGCGGGCCTCGCGCAATGCGGCCGACGACCGCGTGGGTCTCGAGCGCGTGCTTGAGGCGCAGCGCTCGGTCTAGTGCAAGGGTTCAGAAATTCCGAGACCGTCCGAGATCATCTTAGGCGAATACCGGAAACCCTCATACCAACAGCGTAGGTTGTGCCGAGCCGCGCGAGGCACAACCAACCGTCGGCGCGAGTTGTGCTTCCTATCGTCAGCACAACCTACGGGTATGGAAGTTTGCGGAAATCACCTTAGTTGTCGTTGTCGTAATCGTAATCGTAATCGTAATCGTAATCGTGGTCGTATCGATCGTCGACAACGACAAGGAACGTCCCGACACCTCTGCCGTGCTGCACGAGGCGCTCAAACGATCTCGGGAATTCTACAGCGGACCACGAGTCGCCTGACCCGCCCGCACTCGAGCGGGCCGGTCGGCGGCGGTGTCTCTTCCTCCCTTTCCTTCTCTGCGCGTCGGATCGGCAGGCGCCCGCCTGTCGACCCTTCCGGCCCTGTTTATCAAGCGATCTCTCCTTCGACTCTGCGACCCCGGGACCGGTCCCGACCCGCGAGTTGTCCGCGCGCAACTGCGGCGCAAAAGAGGTGTAAATGTAGATTGACATCTACGTCAGTCAAGCTAGACTGACACCTAAATCCAGCCACCCCGCAAGGCTTTCGTGCCGCACCCGTGAGACCCGACCTAAACAATCCGCGATTCGTAGCACCGAACGTTACGCCGTTTGCGTCGCTCAAGACATCCTTCGAGGTCGAGGTCCACGGGCAAGGTGCGCTGCGGGGCGAAGCCGGGTCTTGTTCGTCGGTCGGGGGCTTCGCCTCGCTCGGCATAGGTTGTCCGTCCCCGATTGAGGGGCGGTGGAATCGAGAGCCTGCCCGGACAATCCGGTTGGCTTCTCCGTCGCGGTCCGTTGGTCCGCGACGAAACCCCCGCCGCACGGGGTCGGTGCGGCGTCACTTAGGTTCATCTCCTACTGGAGGATCGATCAATGGCTGAAAACACCAGCATGTCCGGCGTGACCGAAGAAGAAGCGAAAGAGTTCCACGGGATCTTCGTGCAGAGCATGACCACCTTTTTCGGAATCGTGATCGTTGCGCACATCCTGGCATGGCTGTGGCGCCCCTGGCTGTAACGGCAACCCATTCAGCGCTGGCGCCCGAGGGTGCCGGTCGCAAGATGATCTAACTCGTACTGATTCGAGGAGAAATGAATATGATCTCGACTGAAAGCTTGTGGAAAATCTGGCTGATCATGAATCCACGCCCCATCCTGATCGCCCTGTTTGGGTTCCTGCTCGTCTTGGCCCTAGGCATTCACTTGGTCCTGCTCAGCACTGCAGACTTCAATTGGCTCGAAGACGGCATCCCGGCCAAGTCGGCGGTCAGCCAGATGCAAGTGACGCCGGTTGTGCCGCAAAGGCAATAGCGTCCTTTACGGGGGTGGCAGGGGAGGCTGGACCCATTGGCCAGGCCCCACCTACCGCCGACAGTGCTAAGAGGAGGCAGCCGAATCGGATGCCTCCCCAGCAGAGGATTTTACGATGGCCATGCTCAGTTTTGAGAAAAAATACCGCGTCCGTGGCGGGACGCTGATAGGGGGCGACCTATTCGACTTCTGGGTGGGGCCGTTCTATGTCGGCTTCTTTGGAGTCTCGGCGTTCTTCTTCGCATTGTTAGGTACGCTCTTGATCGTCTGGGGCGCCACCCTCGGTCCGACGCCTGAGCTGCAGACGTACAACATCTGGCAGATCAACATCGCTCCCCCGGATCTCAGCTACGGGCTAGGAATGGCGCCGCTTGATCAGGGCGGTCTTTGGCAGTTCATTACAGTCTGCGCGATCGGGGCATTCGTCTCCTGGGCGTTGAGGCAGGTCGAGATTTCCCGCAAGCTCGGAATCGGTTTCCACGTCCCCTTCGCCTTCAGCTTCGCGATCGGTGCCTATGTCACGCTCGTGGTGATTCGTCCCATCTTGATGGGCGCGTGGGGTCATGGCTTCCCGTACGGAATCATGAGCCACTTGGACTGGGTTTCGAATGTGGGTTACCAGTACCTGCACTTCCATTACAACCCGGCCCATATGCTCGCAATCACTTTCTTCTTCACCACGACTCTGGCGCTGGCGATGCACGGCTCACTGATCCTGTCGGTGACTAATCCCAAGAAGGGCGAGCCGGTCAAGACCGGTGAGCACGAGAACACCTTCTTCCGGGATCTGATCGGCTACTCCGTCGGCGCACTTGGTATCCATCGCCTGGGCCTCTTCCTGGCGCTGAGTGCAGTCTTCTGGAGCGCCGTCTGCATCGTGATCAGCGGACCCTTCTGGACGCGCGGCTGGCCGGAATGGTGGAACTGGTGGCTTGAGCTTCCGCTCTGGTAGGGTCTAGGAGACAACAATGGCTGAATATCAGAACATTTTTACAAGCGTGCAGGTGCGCTCTCCGGCTTACCCCGGAACGCCCATGCCGAAAGGCAATCTGCCGCGTATCGGCACGCCGATCTTCTCCTACTGGGCAGGCAAGATCGGCGACGCTCAGATTGGTCCCATCTACCTCGGATTCACCGGTGTTGCATCCTTGCTCTTTGGCTTTATCGCCATCGAGATCATCGGCTTCAACATGGCGGCTTCCGTGAATTGGAGCCCGATCGAGTTCGTCAAGAACTTCTTCTGGTTGGCGCTTGAGCCGCCACCACCGTCCTACGGCCTCAGTATCCCTCCTTTGGGTGATGGCGGCTGGTGGCTGATCGCCGGTTTCTTCCTGACCACCTCCATCATCCTTTGGTGGATCCGGACCTACAAGCGTGCTGCGGATCTGGGTTTAAGTCAGTGGCTGTCGTGGGCGTTTGCAGCGGCGATCTTCTTCTATCTAAGCCTGGGCTTCATTCGCCCGGTGTTGATGGGAAGCTGGGCGGAGGCAGTGCCTTTCGGTATCTTCCCTCACCTTGACTGGACCGCGGCCTTCTCGATCCGATACGGGAACCTCTATTACAACCCGTTCCATATGCTCTCGATTGCCTTCCTGTATGGCTCGGCCCTACTCTTTGCCATGCATGGTGCGACCATCCTCGCCGTCAGCCGGTTCGGAGGCGATCGTGAGATCGACCAGATCACGCATCGCGGCACGGCATCGGAGCGGGCAGCACTCTTCTGGCGCTGGACGATGGGCTTCAATGCCACGATGGAATCGATTCATCGCTGGGCTTGGTGGTTCGCGGTCTTGACGGTTATCACCGCCGGCATCGGGATTCTCCTGACCGGCACGGTGGTCGACAACTGGTATCTGTGGGCCGTGAAGCATGGCGTCGCTCCCGTCTACCCGCTTGATGGCGGCATTGTGGATCCGACGCTGTTGCAGGGGGTTTCGCAATGAAGATGGCTAATTACAGGTCGATCCCGCTCGCCGCTGTTGTCGCTTCGGTTTTTGTTGCCGGCTGTGAAGTGCCGCCTCCCGAGACCGTCCAACTGGGTTACCGCGGTCTGGCGATGGAGCACGTCCAAAACCCCGGCAATCTGGCTCGAAGTTTTAAGGCGAACCAGCCCCCCGAGGCGATTCCGGCGGCACCGCCAGGTGGACCGAAGGTCTCCGAGGTCTATGAGAATGTCCAGGTCCTGAGCGATCTCACCGTTGCGGATTTCACCCGTCTGATGGTGGCCGTAACGACTTGGGTCTCTCCGGAGCAGGGATGCAACTACTGCCACGTTCCCGGCAACTGGGCGTCCGACGACATCTATACGAAGGTCGTATCGCGCAAGATGTTCCAGATGACGCAGCAAGCCAACTCCGCTTGGAAGGACCATGTCGCGGATACGGGCGTCACCTGCTACACCTGTCATCGCGGCAAGCCGGTACCCGAGTATGTCTGGACGACCGATCCGGGTCCGAATCTGCCCTCCGGTGTGGCTCCGACGGGCCAAAACATCGCGGCGTCGACGGTTGCCTATGCGTCTTTGCCGTTCGACCCCTTCACGCCCTTCCTCGATCAGGCAAACGAGATTCGGGTGATCGGCGATTCGGCCCTGCCGAGCGGCAATCTGGCTTCGACCAAGCAGGCGGAGTGGACCTATGGATTGATGATGTACATGTCCGACGCACTCGGCGTCAACTGCACCTTCTGCCACAACAGTCGCTCCTTCTTTGCCTGGGATCAGAGCACCCCGCAGCGGACCACCGCCTGGTATGGGATCCGGATGGTGCGTGAGATGAACCAGGAATACATCTGGCCGTTGAACGAGGTGTTGCCCGAAACACGAAAGGGTCCGTTGGGCGATCCCTACCGTGTGAGCTGCGTGACTTGCCATCAGGGCGCTTATAAGCCACTTTACGGTGCTCAGATGCTCAAGGACTACCCCGCACTTGCAGGTCCGACCCTGATTGCGGTGCCCGAGGAAGCGGCTCCGGTCGAGCCCGCGGCAGAAGCAGCGCCCGCGGAGGGGCTGAAGCAGTTGTGAGCAAGTCGGCCGGCTCGGCTGGCCGGAAAGGCAAGGATGCCAAAAGGCAGCGCCTGATTCCGGTCCGGCGCATAGCGGGTGAGATGATTCAGCAGACCGCACCCTTATCCTGCCGCTCGCAACCGTCAGGTTGCTCAGGCTAGGGTATAACACCTGATAGGGAAAGGGTCCCGGTCACAAGGCGAGGAGCTATCGATGACCAACCGGAACGTCACGACATCGGGTCTGACAGAAAACGAGGCGAAAGAGTTTCATGGCATCTTCGTGTCGAGTTTCGTCACCTTCACATCGATCGTGGTCGTTGCGCACATCCTGGTTTGGTTGTGGCGTCCTTGGCTTTAACCGAGGCGGCGGGCGTCAAATGATGACCCACCGGGCGTTTGCTGACACAGCAAGTCCCATCTTTTAGACACTGGAGTTTGAAAATGCACAAAATTTGGCAGATTTTCGATCCGCGTAGAGCACTCTCAGGCTTGCTTGGATTCCTGCTCGTCCTGGCGTTGTTGATCCACTTTATCCTGCTCAGCAGTCCTGCCTTTAACTGGCTCGGTGGCGTTTAGTCCGGTGTTCGCATCGGGATCGTCCGCATTGGCCTTCGAGACCTATGGGCGATCCGATCCAATGTGGTTCCCGCCGCGGGGAAGATCGCGGTAACGGCCAACTGGCCAAAACATGACAAGTGAGGGTAATTCCATGGCTGAAGAGAAAAGCATGTCCGGGCTGACCGAAGAAGAGGCGAAGGAGTTTCACGGCATCTTCGTGCAGAGCATGTCCGGATTCGTCGGGGTTGCTGTCTTTGCTCACATCCTTGCCTGGTTCTGGCGCCCCTGGCTGTAGTCGAGCGCCTTAGACTCGCGATGGATTCCGACGGGAGGAGCGCAGCGATCTGCGCCGTCCCGGCCTATGTCTTTAGGAGATTAACTCATGCATAAGATTTGGCAGATCTTCGATCCGCGCAGAACACTGGTTGCTTTGTTCGGTTTCCTGTTGGTGCTCGGGCTGTTGATCCACTTCATTCTGCTCAGCACGGCCGACTTCAACTGGCTGTCCGACGGCGTGCCGGCTTCCGGTAAGGCTGCCGCTGTGACGCCTGCGGCACAGATGGCTCCCCTGCCTGCCGGCCGTTAGATCAGGCGGCGAGTTGCGATCTCGGGCGGGCGGCGTGCAACGCGGCCCCCGCCCGAGATCGCAACGCACGAAGCCCCCCCGAAGCACCAAGCATGTTCTTTCCCTGCGAATCGATCTTCCTACGCACGGCCGCACCGATCGAGATCATCGATATCACGGCACTCGTCCAGGCACGCTTTCAGGGATGCCGAATTGCTCAAGGTCAAGTGACCTTGTTCTCGCCCCACACGACCGCATTCGTGTCCTTGAATGAAAAAGAGCCGATGTTGCAGCGCGACATGCTCGATTTCCTTCACCGCCTCGTTCCCGCCGACTCGGATTTTCGTCACAATCGCGAGCCGGTCGATGGTCGGCTGAACGCACATTCCCACCTGCTCGGGCTCCTGATGACCGCATCGCAGACCATCCCGGTTGCCGATGGACGTTTGCTTCTCGGCGGATGGCAGTCGATCTTTTTCGTCGAATTGGATGGCCCGCGCGATGAGCGTCGGCTTCTGATGCAGGTCAGCGGAGAGCAATAGCGGATGACGCCAGCCGATCTCGAAGGGTTTTTTGCGGATGCGGATACCCTGGATCCCGACGCCTATCTGCGTCTCGACTACTACTTGGAGTGCCGGGGAGACCCGCGCGTTGCCGTTGCGCACTTCTGCTCGGAGCAGTCGACCGCCCAATGGCACCGGGTCGGCTCGGGCGAGGATCTGCGCGGCGAGTTCGGCGCGAAGGTCGTCCATCTTTCCGTCGATGCGACACTCCCGGACTTCAGCTATGGTCTGAGGGCGCCGGGTGAGGGCGCGATCCATGCCTGTCGTGTCCGCATCGCCCATCCACATCGCAACTTCGGCCCGCGTATCCCGAACCTACTGAGTGCGGTCTGCGGCGAAGGCACCTTCTTCTCGCCCGGTGCCCCGGTCGTGAAGCTGCTCGACATTCATTTTCCCGACGCCTATCTGAGCCGGTTCGACGGTCCGCGCTACGGAGTCGGCGGTTTCCGAAACCTGCTCGGGGTTTACGATCGTCCGATCTTCTTCGGGGTCATCAAGCCGAATATCGGATTGGCACCGGAGGATATGGCGGAGCTCGGTCTCCAAGGTTGGTTGGGTGGGCTGGATGTCGCAAAAGACGACGAGATGCTTTGCGATACCGATTGGTGTAGCCTTGAGCGTCGATCCGCGCTCTTGGGTTCGGCTCGGCGGCGGGCGGAAGCGGAGACGGGGACTGCTAAGGTCTACCTGGCCAACGTCACCGACGAGGTGGGTCGGTTGACCGATCTGCACGACATGGCGGTTAAGAACGGCGCGAATGCCCTGCTCGTCAATGCCTTGCCGGTCGGATTGAGTGCTGTTCGAATGCTTGCTCGGCAAACTCGCGTGCCCTTGGTCGCGCACTTCCCGATGATTGCCGCCCTGAGTCGGTTGGAACGGTTTGGCATCGGCTCCGTGGTCATGACCAAGTTGCAGCGGCTGGCCGGATTCGACGTCATCATCATGCCGGGCTTCGGCGGTCGCATGTTCATGTCGGATGCCGAGGTTCGCCGCAACGCCGCCGCATGCCTTGGGCCGATGGGTCATCTTCGTCCGAGTCTGCCGGTGCCCGGCGGAAGCGATTGGGCCGGGACGCTCAAGCGGGTCTACGATGACCTCGGAACGCGCGATTTCGGCTTCGTGCCGGGGCGAGGCGTCTTCGGGCATCCGATGGGCCCGCGCGGTGGTGCCGCAAGCATCCGTCAGGCCTGGGATGCCATTGCTGCCGGTATCCCGATCGAGGATCACGCCATTCATCACGCGGAGCTGAGCGCGGCGATCGATGCCTTCGGTTGCAGCGCCTGAGTTGGACTGCGGCGACGTCGCGCCGAGACGTTTCGTTGGAGGTCATTCTTGAGTGCTCGAATCGTACCGCCGCTTGCGGCCGATGCCTTGGAGCGGGCATCGCAACGAGACGCTTGCGAACAGGTCATCTTGGTCAACGACCGGGATCTTGCCCTCGGTCGCGCCGGCAAGATCGATGCGCATCGCGATGGTCAACTGCATCGCGCCTTCTCGATCCTGGTCTTCGACGCGGACGACCGGGTACTGCTGCAGCGACGCGCCGATGTCAAATATCATTTCGCGACACGTTGGTCCAACACCTGTTGCGGCCATCCCCGGCCGGATGAGTCGACGATTCAGGCTGCCGGCCGGCGTCTGAAGGAAGAATTCGGATTCCGCGTGCCGCTTACCGAGCGCACCCAAATGGTCTATCGCGCGGAGGATCAGGCATCGGGTCTGGTCGAGCATGAGTACCTTCATGTCTTTTTCGGCGTTTACGCGGGGGATCCGCGGCCAGATCCCACCGAGATCGGGGCTTGGCGATGGATGTCCGTTCCGGCCATTCATCGCACCCTCACACGCCGACCGGAGTGGTTTACACCCTGGTTCGGACTGCTGATGGATCGCCTTTTTCCGCGGTGAAGCAGAATCCGACGGGTTCGTCCGCCGGACGAGAATCCCACGCGCAAGAATGCCCTTAATCACGTTTCGGAAATAAACTGGGCACCGAATCCAATCGTTGTCGTTGTCGTTGTCGTTGTCGTAATCGAGAACGACAACGACAACGACAACGATGAGCGTGGCAAAGATATTCTCTCGTCGAGCTGTGTTACTTATTTTTTTCCCGTTCCTTCGGGACGTCGGTCTGGTGATCGGCCTAGCGCACCCCAACCCTCTGTGATCGCGACGCGACTGCTCTCCCGGCCGAATCCGATCGGCGCGAATTTGCAAGCAACAACAGCGAATGCCGGCATACCCCGCAGCCTCTCCGTCCGGTGGACGCGAGCGCCACGTGCCGATTGCTCATTCCAAACCGTGCCCTCTATCAGCCATGCCACCCGAACATCCGCTAGACGCCCCTTCTCGCACGACCCCCGACACCCATCAGCGCGGACACGACAAGGTTTCATGTATCCCGGTCAAGGTTGAACCCGCAACGGAGATCCTGCGCAAACCGGCATGGATCCGTGCCAAGGCGCCCGTCGGTGCGGGAGTCAGCCGGATCAAGGCCCTGCTGCGTAAAGGCAAGCTGTCGACCGTCTGTGAAGAGGCGATGTGCCCGAACCTGGGCGAGTGCTTCAGTCACGGCACCGCGACCTTCATGATCTTGGGCGATATCTGCACGCGGCGCTGCCCCTTCTGCGACGTGGCGCACGGGCGTCCGCAGCCTGTCGATCCGGATGAGCCGCGACATCTGGCCGAGTCGATCGAGGCGATGGGCCTTCGCTATGTCGTGATCACATCGGTCGACCGAGACGATCTTCGCGACGGCGGAGCCGCGCATTTTGCGGCCTGCCTGGCCGCGGTTCGGGAGCGCAGTCCGGCGATCAAGCTCGAGGTCTTGGTGCCGGATTTCCGCGGTCGTGAGGCGCTCGCGCTGGCGCAGTTCGGGGGTGCCGGGGTTCCGGACGTCTTCAACCACAATCTCGAGACGGTTCCGCGGCTCTACCGGGAGGTGCGTCCCGGGGCGGACTATGCGGGGTCGCTGCGGCTACTCGCTGCGTTCAAGGCGGCGCACCCCGGAGCTCCGACCAAATCGGGGTTGATGCTGGGGCTCGGGGAGACGCGCGATGAGGTCGACGAGACCCTGCGGGACCTGCGCGCGCATGGTTGCGACATGCTCACCGTGGGCCAGTATCTCCAGCCCAGTCGCGATCACCTGCCCGTGAAGCGCTACTGGACGCCCGGCGAGTTCGACGACCTCAGGCACTTCGCCGAGTCGATCGGCTTTTCCAATGTCGCGAGCGCGCCGATGGTCCGCTCCTCCTATCATGCCGATCGTCAGGCGAGCGAGGTTCTCGACGGCGCGACGTCGGCGGATGTCTGACGGATGGCGCCCCGGCGCCGATGGCCGCAGGTTGTGCCGAGCCGTGCGAGGCACAACCAACCGTCGGTGCAGGTTGTGCTTCCTATCGTCAGCACAACCTACGGCCATGGAAGTTTCCGGGAACCGCCTTAGTCTTCGGTGGGTAGATGGTCGCTGTAGCGCTCCATTAAGTAACAGAGACAATCCTGGCGGATGACGACCTGATTGGTCGTCAACATCGAGGGCATCACAGGCTGACACAGCCGCAGCTCGTGGTCTTCGACGTGGAAATAGCGCTCGCCGACATCCCGGCCGTGCTCGTCGCGCACGTCCAGACCGATTCCGAGACCTGGGTTGACGCGAGCGAAGGCCATGCCTCTGGGTAGCTCGCAGAAGTTGAGATGCTCCAAGGCCGGATTGAGCCGCAGGTCGGCCTCTTCCGGAGAGAATCCGAACCCGACCTCCTCGCGGATCTTCACTTGGGCAACCGTGTGGAAGAGATCGATATCCTGCGGCGCGACCGGATGGGGAGAGATGCGTGCGAGATTCAGCGCGGCTTCGATGAAGCTGCGGGCGTGCTCGATCCCCTGCTGCTCTCCGACCTTGCCGCATTCCACCGTCACGGACGGGCACAGCTCGGCCATCGCAAGAGATTGCACCCCGGTCGGTCGGGTGAAATAGACGACGATGCGCCCGAACAGATTGGCGAGGTTCAGAAACCGGTTGTCGATCCGATTCACGCAGGCATAGTGCGGGTTTGAGCCCGTGTTGTTGTGCAGGTCCAGACTGGCGAACAGCCCGCGCCCGGCCATGATGCGCACGACCTCCGCCATGAGATCGTGCTCGGGGGTGTGCGCACGATCGGTGCCGGGCCACACACGGTTGTAGTCCGGTTGTCCGGGCAGACGGCGCACCCCGGATGCCGCAGCGCTGACGTTGCCGATGAAGAGGCTCAGTGACCGCGGCAAACGCAGCTCGCCGAAGCGTTCGAGCCGGTCGCGCAGCAAAGCTCGGATCGCCTCCCACCCGACCGTCTCGTTGCCGTGCATGAGCACCGACACGAAGAGTGCGGGCTCGCGGGCGCCGGATAGATGGATCAAGGTCGGCACGCCGAGCAGCCAATCAAGCTCATGGCTTGCGGCCTCGAGGATGCCTTCCGGAAGGTGATCGAGCTCTTGGAGCATGGCGTCTTTGTCGTCGATACGGGAGTTGGTTTAGGTATCCAGTCGAGCCTGTCGTGGTCGATTCGAGTGAGCCGGGGGTTTGACCGGTTCCGATCAGCCGAGCAAGGTCCACTCGTGTACCGGCCGCCCGGAGCCTTGCTGTTCCAGGTAGGCGGCGGTCAGGCCGGCCATGTCGGGGCCATGGCGTTCAACCCAGCCGCGTTGCCAACGGGCGCCGGTTCGGCCCGTTTCGAGCCGTCGCTCGATGATGCTGAGCCAATGTGCGATCTCCGGCGGGTCGATGCCTGCAGCCTGCAGCCCACGTCGCGCTCGGGGTAGGAGATCCTCCCCGAGGATGCGTCTGACCGGCAGGATCGCGCCGTCGAGCCACTGAATCTCGGCATCGAGCCCTTCGCGCGCGCAGGCATAAAAGGCCGCGCGGGTCTGCAGGAAGGGCATCCGCGATTCCGGCGGCTCGGGTTGTCCGGCCAGATCGCGTACGGCACCCAGATACAAGGCCGCATTCGCGAGCATGTCCGACACTGTCGGGCCGGCCGGCACGACACGGTGCTCGATGCGCAGATGCGGTCGCCCTGCTGCATCGAAGCCGAGCAGCGGGCGGTTCCAACGCCAAATGGTACCATTGTGAAGACGCAGATGGGCCAACGCCTGTGGCTCCTCCGCCATGAGGTGCGGGAGCAGGACCGGATAGCGGTCGAGGTTCGCGCGAAAGGTCTCCATGATCGAACGCGCGGCATACCGGAAACCGAAGCTCACGCGTTCCTGCAGGATGGGGCCGCCCGGGGAGACCGCCTGCTCGAACAGCGGGATCCGGGTCTCGTCCCAGAGGTCGTGTCCGAAGAGATAAGGCGAGTTGGCCGTGATGGCGACCATGGGCCCGCTGATGATCTTCGCGGCGTTGTAGACGCGCGCCGCTTCCCCCGGGGTTACCTTGAGGTGGATCTGAAAAGAGGTTGCGGCGGCTTCCAACATGACATCGTGCCACTCCAGCGCGAGGCCCTCGCGACCCGCGATCTCGAGCCTCAAGGGGCGGTCGTGCCGCAGGGCGAAGATCTGGTCGTTCAGGGCGCGGTAACGCTGTCGCGGTGTCATCGCGCCGAGGCTCAGATGCTGCGGGCGCACGGTCGGTAGGATGCCGATCGTCAGGAGACGGGTCCCCAGGGTTTGCGCCACACGGTCGCAGCGTTGCAGCGTCGCGGTGAGCTCGGTCGCGAGTCGAGACAGGCAATCGCCCGTCAGCGGCATCGGCGAGCCGTTGATCTCCGCGTTGAAGGTCGCGAGCTCCGCGACCACCAAGGGGTCGTTCAGACCCGCAAGGAGCGACTCGACCTCGGGTGCCGGATCCAGCCGCGGGTCCACGAGCCAAGCCTCCAGCTCGAATCCCGCGGTCGGCCCGTCGGTCTCGAACCGATCGGAGGCGAGCCAGCGCTCCAGGAGCGCCGTCTCCTCGCGCAGCCTGGCGGCGAACTCGACGAAGTCCTGCTCGGTGAAATGCGCCTCCGCAATCTCCTGGCCCATCCCTTGTCCCCCATCAGGGTTGACTTGGGCTTCATTATGGTCGGATCTCGGGCCGCTCGATAGGCGAAGTGCGTTGGGATCACTCCCGCAGGAGCCGATCCAGCTCGGCGAGCCGCTCGGGCGTGCCGATGTCGAACCAGCATCCGCGGTGGCGCTCTCCGCCGACCCGGCCCTGCGCCATTGCTTCTCGAAGCAGAGGCGCCAGCGCAAAGGCCCCGGGGCGACACCCCACGAACAGACTCGGGCTGTAGACGCCGACCCCGCTGAAGGTCAGACGCCTCGGCCCCGCGGTGTGGTCGCCCCTGGTTTGCTCTCCACCGGCTTGAACCCGGCCGCCCGTCAAAATGAAATCGCCGCTCGGGTGGTGCTGCGGGTTGTCGACCAGCACCAGGTGGGCGAGGTCGGTCCCGGCGAGGTGCAGGGCGCCCGGATCGATATCGCACCAGATGTCTCCGTTGATCACGAGGAAGGGGTCCGGTCCAAGCAGCGGCAGGGCCTTGAAGATGCCGCCGCCGGTCTCCAGGGCCGTTTGCTCCGGGGAGTAGCGGATGCGGACGCTGAATCGACTGCCGTCACCCAATGCCGCCTCGATCTGCTCGCCGAGATGGGCGTGGTTGATCACGATGTCCCGGATGTCGGCCGCGGCCAGACGCTCCAGATGATGCTGAATCAAGGGGCGACCGCCGGCCTCGAGCAGGGGCTTGGGGACCTGATCGGTCAGGGGGCGCATTCGATTGCCGCGGCCGGCGGCGAGGATCATCGCCTTCATGAGTGAGAACGGGTGGACTCTTGTAAGGGTGTCCCAAGATACACCAGCCGGTGCTGTCAGGGTCGTCGACGCGATCTGAGTCGGCTCGATCGTGCTGCTCGGACGCAGTGAACGACCGGTTTGGATGCCCGCCGTCGCCGTGGTAGCCTTTTCGCGCCATGTCGGCCACCGAGGTTAGCGAGCGTCTTCGTCGTGTTCAAGATTATTTCCTTCAATATCAATGGAATTCGCGCGCGACCCCATCAGCTCGAAGCGATCAAGGCTGCCCATGATCCGGATGTCCTGGGCCTGCAGGAGTGTAAGGTCGCCGACGATGCCTTTCCGGTCGATCTGGTACGAGGGCTTGGGTTTGCGACCCACTTCCACGGCCAGAAGTCGCACTACGGTGTCGCGCTCTTGAGCAAAGTCGAGCCGCTCGCAGTCGTCAAAGGCTTTCCGGGAGACGGCGAGGATGCTCAGCGGCGCGCCATCATCGGCCGCTACCCCTCACCCGGCGGTGGCGATATCACGGTGATCAACGGCTACTTTCCGCAGGGCGAGAGTCGTGACCATCCGACCAAGTTCCCGAACAAGCGCAAGTTCTATGCGGATCTCACGGCCTATCTGCGGGAATTCTGCACGTCCGACCAGAACCTCGTCGTGCTGGGCGATATGAATGTCGCGCCGCTCGACCTGGACATCGGCATCGGGGCGGACAACGCCAAGCGCTGGTTGCGCACCGGCAAATGCAGCTTCCTCCCGGAGGAGCGCGAATGGCTCGAGACCTTGACCGATTGGGGTCTGGTCGATGCCTATCGCACGGTGCACCCCGAGGTCGACGACCGCTTCAGCTGGTTCGATTATCGCTCGCGCGGCTTCGAGCGTGACCCCAAGCACGGGCTGCGGATCGATCATCTCCTGGTGACTGCGCCCCTGCGCGAGCGTCTGCTGGATGCCGATATCGACTATGCCATTCGCAGCATGGACAAGCCTTCGGACCATTGTCCGGTCTGGGCGCGGTTCGATCTGTGAGTCCGCCCTCGAGGTCGAGCGTCGAAACCGCGCCAGCTCCGACCGTTGTCGGAGCTGGCGCGGCCAAGCCAATCCAACAAACCACGCATGCCGCACCGGGCGCGGTTTAACATTTCCTAATCAACACGGCGATCCTGATGCCTCACATCATGTCCCGAAAACCTGCTTCGGCAAGCGTGCTCACGCGATGACGTCCCCTCAACCGATCGGCGTCTTCGACTCGGGTGTCGGCGGTCTCTCGGTCCTGCGCGAGATTCATCGCGAGCTGCCGCACGAAGATCTGCTCTATGTTGCCGACTCGGCCTATGCGCCCTACGGCGATCAGTCTGCCGATGCGATCGAGCGTCGCGCCGTTGCCGTCACGGAGCTGTTGCTCGCACGCGGGGCGAAGGCAATCGTCGTGGCATGCAATACGGCGACCGGCGCAGCGGCCCGGGTGCTTCGGACCCGCTATTCAGTGCCGGTGATCGCCATGGAACCCGCGGTCAAGCCAGCCATCGAGCAGACCCGCTCGGGTGTGGTCGGTGTTCTGGCCACGCGACAGACCCTGGCGAGCCACACCTTCAAGCAGCTACTCGCGCGCTTGGGTGAGGGGCCCGAGATCCTCCTCCAGGCCTGTCCGGGGCTGGTCGAGCGAGTCGAGGCTGGCGATTTGGAAGGCGAAGGCACGCGAGCCCTGTTGAGGGCCTACGTCGAGCCGCTCTTGGCGCAGGGTGCCGATACCCTGGTCCTGGGCTGCACCCATTATCCGCACCTGGTTAGGCTGATCGGCGAGATCGCCGGACCGCGGACGGTCGTGTTGGACTCCGGCGCTGCCGTTGCGCGGCAGGTTCACCGCCGTCTGGCCGAGGCCGGATTGCTGGCGCCGTCCGGCCGTGTCGGGACCGAGCGCTTCTGGACGAGCGGCGAGCCAACCAAGGTCGCTGCGGTGATGGAACGGCTCTGGGGTGCACCTCTGGAGCTGCATCCCTTGACCCGGGAGGCGGGGACACCGATTTTCAGAGAGGGCGCGGCCCTCATCGCTCAAGGCGCCGGGTGCAGCCGATGATGGCCCCAGCCTTTCAAGATTGCTTCGGAGGCATCATGCGCGGGACCATGGAAATCCGAATCGCCGCGATCGTCACCTTTCTCATCGCTGCGCTTGCCTCCTCAGGTGCATTCGCCAACGAGCCGTGCCTCAAAATGGTGTTCGGGCGTTATTGTTTGGGCGGTGATGTCGGGCCGCTGTTGCAGGTCGTGCCGCCGCCGCTTGTGCGCCAGGAGCAGGACGCGAGTTTGGCCTTGGTGTTCGTCGATGGCCCGGATCGACTCTATGTGCTCGCCTTCAATCATAAGATCTACAAGGTCGTGCTCGCCTTCGGCGTCTCGACGCAACTGCGGTATGAGGAGACCTATGGCGCCTTGCGCGACATCTACGGGCTCGGCGAAGACCGCAGCCGCTTCTCCCCCGATGCGACCACGCCCGGGCGCCGTTTGGTGGCGATCCGTCGCGGCGAAGGCGTCGCCATGCATGTCTGGACGCCGTCGCCGACGTGGCGCATCGAGCTGTCCTGGACGCGCGAGATGGGCCTTTCGCTCGCTTACGTTGCCACCGAGCTCAGCGCCGCACGCGCCGCGCAGATCGACCGGGGCCTCTGAGCCCGGTCTCGGATCCCTTTAGTCCTGGATGCCTGTTCCACGATCCGCCGGATCGATTGGCTGCCCGACCAGCGCGAGTCCGCCTTCCTCCAATCCGGAAAGCACGACCTTGACGAGTTGATTGCCGTCGATCGCGGTCTGGTGTGCCGCGACCTGAGCTGGCAGATAGTTGGGGGTGTAGCCGAATCGGGACTCCCGCCGCTCGTCGCCGGGGTTGCCCTCGCAGAGGATCTCGACGACCTTCCCGATCTGCTCGTGCAGGACCGCTTTGCGCATGTTCAGTGCGAGGTCCTTGAGCGCCATCAAGCGCGGATGCTTGGTCTGGCTATCGACCTGGCCCGGCATCTCGGCCGCGCGGGTTCCTGACCGCGGCGAGTAGGCAAAGGCATGGATGTGCCCGAATCGCATCGACTCGGCGAAGGCGAGGGTCTCGTCCCAGTCATCGAAGCTCTCGCCGGGGAAGCCGACGATGATGTCGGTCGTGATGTTGAGGTCCGGCACGCGCGCGCGACCCTGCTCCACCAGGGTCGCAAACTCCGCGGTCTTGCAGCGCCGTGCCATGCGTCGCAGGACGCGGTCCGAGCCGCTTTGCAGCGGCAGGTGCAGATGCGGCATCAGTCGCGGATCCTCGAAGCATCGCCAAAACGCCTCGCCGAGATCCCAAGGTTCCAACGAGCCGAGGCGCAGACGGGGGATCCGGGTCTCGCCGAGGATGCGCGCGATCAGCTCGGAGAGCGTACTGCCCGAGTCGCTGCCGTATCCGCCGAGATGCACGCCGGTCAGGACAACCTCGCGGATGCCCTGCTCGACCAGTCGATTGATGGCGCCGATGATCTCGGCAGGGGTCCGGCTGCGCTCGGCACCGCGCGCGACGGTGGTGATGCAGAAGGTACAGCTGTAGCGACAGCCGTCTTGGATCTTGATGAAGGCACGCTGACGGCCGCGCGCGAATAGTGCCCCGGCGGCGTCGGTGGCGGCCGTCTCGGGCATGGCCGGAAGGCTCAGGGTGGCGAGCGCGATCTCGACCAGGCGGTCCTTGTCGCGATTGGCGACGATCAGATCGACGCCGGTCTCGGCGGAGATGGCGCTGTCTCCGAGCGTGGCGAGACAGCCGCTGACGATGAGTCGCGCCCCTGGATTGGCGCGTTGGCTGCGCCGCAGGACTCCGCGCGATTTGCGCACCGCCTCCTGTGTGACGGCGCAGGTGTTGACGACGACCAGGTCTGCGGGGGCGTTCGCATCGACCACGCGATAACCCGCGTCCCGGAAACGCTCGGCCCACTCCTCGGATTCGGCCTCGTTGAGCCGGCAGCCGAGGGTCGTGATGTGGACCCGACGACCGAGGCTTACTGCGGGCCCGTCTTGATCGGGTCCGATCTCAAGCCCCCGGTGCACTCGGCGCCTGCGGCGTCGGCGAATTCTGGTGGATCAGCAGGCGCCAGCCATCGGCCCCTTTTCTGAAGACGTTGGTGCCGTAGATCGCGGGGCCCGGCTGACCGGGTGCCCCGCCCTGCATACGCTCTTCGATCAGGTGGATCGCGGTCTCGCCGGCCTCGATCCAGGCAATGTGCCGCACCTGGATGTCGAAGGCCCCGGCCTGCTCGAAGATGGATCGCCACAGCTGCAGAACCTCCCACCCCATCACCAGCGGCGTCATCGGCAGGAGACAGGCGATGCTCTCCGAGTCCTCCCACACCTGGACCATGGCCGCGGGGTCGCCCGCCTCCAGCGCATCGTAGAAGGCGTCCTCGGCGTCCTGAGGTGTGTCGAACGGCATTGGCGTGGGTTCCTGACTGATGGGTTGATCTTTGGCGGTAGGCGGGGTGCCGGGTAGGGGCGACTGAAGTCGCCCCTACATCTTGGCCGATCCTCTGAAAGCTGATAGCCCCCGCTCGCCCCGGAGGTTGTGGCTCACTCCGGTGCGGATGCGCTCGGGCCCGGTTCCGTGTTCCGCTCCGACTCGGGCGGACTAAACCAAGGCGCCGGTCGCCGCAGATCCACACGAGGGATGCGCAGCTGGATCCGGTCGGAGGTCACCTCGCGCGCCATGGCCGCGATGTCGGCGTCCGGCGGCAATGCCAGATGCTGACTCGCCGACCCGCTCACGACACTGTAGCCCCGACCATAGCCCGCGCCGAAGCTGTCTTGCCGATACTCTTCGGCACGAGTCCGGTAGGCAATCCTCAATCCACGCCCTCGGGACATGATTTGAACCTGCTCGGGATCGATGTTCGCGAGCCTGATCTCGACGAGGTAGGCGTCGGGCGTCGTCCGTCGCGTGATCGAAAGATGTCTTCCCCGCTGGCTCCAGGTTGCGGGCTGCGCGGGAGGTGCATCCGATCGTCCGGCGAAGGGGGCGCTCGGCGGTGCAGGCAACCCAGGCGGATCCATGAACGGCGGTGGTCCGAAAGACCCCTGCCCATAAGGATTGCCCGGATCCGCGAAGGAACCCGGGTTGCTCCACTCGCCGGCCCATGGGGCTGCGGGATAGTAGGCTCCGGGCGGTGGCGGTCCGTAAGGACCCCACGCGAAGGTCGGGGCGGAAACAGCGATGATCAAAATCGCGACGGTCAGGTGAACGATACGCATCGGTGACTCCTACATCTGCGGGGATCCGATACGTCAAGTATAGGGCGGCGGAGGACGTTGGCGCACCCGCCATGTCGGGCGATCCACCGAATCCACGAGGCCGTTCGCCAAGAGCCAGAGTCGGGCATCCTCTGCATCCTGCTCGAACCAGTGCTTTGTCGAGCCCAGCCGGAAGCTGTAGCCCCACGCGTCCATGTCCGCGAAGATCCGCTCGCGCCCGAGACCAGGGACGGCGTCCGCCAGCAACACTTGGAGATAACAGACGGCGTTCTCTTCCGCGTCGTCGCCGCCGGCATCCGTATGCAGGCGCGCGCGCCGATCCGGGTCCATGCAGATCCAATGCCCCGCCTCGTGCAGAACCGAGTGCAGAGGCGTCTCGGGTGTGGCATGCAGGACGTCGCCGACCAGGCCGGCTTCCGATTCACCCCAATAAGAGCCGGGAATGGGCTTGCCTGCGTCATGAAGGCTGAGCCCCAGGTCGAAACGCCCGAGCAAGGACACGACCCGCGTGATCTGCGCACCCATGGCGCCGAGCGTCTGGACGGCTAGGGGGCTTGCGGAGGGCGCGCTGTCATCCAACATGCTGTTGCCGCTGGCTTTCAGGAGTCGGTCGCCGGTTCTCGGTTTGCGGTGGAGTGATGAGCGAGAGAACAACCATACGGCGGGTTCCTCCGGTAGACGGCCTATCTTGCCTCGTCGATGGACACCGTATCCCGAAGCACACTGTCACCGCAATGCGTGTCTCGGCATGGTGCCAGTGAAGCCAATCTCGATCGACTGGCTCGATCTTGAATCGCTTGCCGACGATGGTAGCCGCCCAGTTCAGTGTGTCGAGCTGCACCTTATGGATGAGCGAGACCTGCTTGCGCCTGCGTGCAGGATCGGGCGCGGTCGAGCGCCGCCGCCCACTTTACCGGACCCGACGATGCCTTGGTTGCCCTGCAACCGCTGCTGGACATGATCTCCGACCGGGATGCTTTCAGAAGCAGCGCCGTCGCCGCCACCGTCTTCGGCAGATCGAGCGCCCGCCGCCAACCCGTCGGATGACTGGCGTATGAACGAAACCCGGCTCACTCGTGGTCGGTCTCGGGTGCGTTGACCTGTGTGGATCAACGGCGTCCGGAACGGCTAGCCACGATCCTCGCCAACACCGGCAGGGCCGCCCGAGGTGGGGCGGCCATCTCCACCCGCTGACGACCGCGGAGCGTGACACGGGGGTCGTGGCCGTGTTGAGGCACCTCGGGCAACGAGATGTCCAGCACCTCAACCGGATCAAGCACCGCACCTGCGGGCCGTCCGTGGCGGGTGATCGGAATCGTCTCCGCTTGCCCGACCGGGACCAGTGTTGCACACTACGGCGGGCATGACCCTTGGCGCCGCCAACGGGCTCGGTCCGCATGCCGCACCATGCAGCATTCCAACCGTCATGGATGGGGCCCGACATGATCGACACGATCGACATCCGTGGCTACGAGCTCGGCGATACGCTCTACGAGAGCGATACGTCGCTGGTCTTCAGGGCGCGCCAGCGGCACGACGATACGCCCGTCGTTCTCAAGATCCTCAAGGGCCGACATCCGGACGCCCATGAGCTCGCCCGCTACGAGCATGAGTACGCGGTCTTGAGCTCGCTGGACATCGAAGGGGTCATACGACCGATCCGACTCCTGGACTACGGCAATACACGCATTCTCGTCTTGGAGGACTTCGGCGCCGATTCACTGAGGGTGCTCTCGGGTCGGCAGGCGTTCCCGCTGGCTGACGTATTGCGGATCTGTATCGCCGTAGCGCGGGCCCTCGGTGAGCTGCATGCACGCTACGTCGTGCACAAAGACGTCAATCCATCGAACATCGTCTACGATCCGACAACAGGACTGACCAAGATCATCGACTTCGGTATTGCCGCGGTGGTTTCGCCGAGCAATCCGCAGCTGGAGGCGATGAATCGATTGGAAGGGACGCTCGCCTATCTCGCTCCCGAGCAGACCGGACGGATGAACCGGGTCGTCGATTTCCGCTCCGACCTATACGCCCTCGGCATCACCATGTACGAGCTCTTGACCGGCCGTCTGCCGTTCACGGCACGCCATGCGCTGGAATGGGTGCATGCGCAGATTGCCCGGGTGGCGCAGCCCGTGCACTCCGTCGACCGGAGGATTCCCGAGACCTTGTCCGAGATCGTCGCTCGGCTGATGGCGAAGACCGCCGAGGCCCGCTATCAGAGCGCCGCGGGACTGGAGCACGATCTGCGCGAGTGCCTGCAGCGTTTCGATGCTTCCGGGGGCGTTGCCCCGTTCTCGTTGGGCCAACAGGATCGGGCCGGCGTCTTCTACCTGCCCCGACGGCTCTACGGCCGACAAGCGGAGGTCCGGCGGGTGCTGGACGCCTTCGAGCAGTGCCGCGCCGACGCAGGCTCGTTCGAATGCCTACTGGTGTCGGGCTATTCCGGTACCGGGAAGACGTCGCTGGTCAAGGAGGTGTACAAGACGATCGCCGGGACCTACGGCTACTTCACCGAGGGCAAGTTCGATCAGTACCAGCGGGCCGAGCCCTATTCGGCGATCCGCCACGCCATCGAGCGGCTCGTCGCCGCCTGGCTCTCAGAGCCGGACGATGCGCTGGCCGTCAGGCGGGGCGGCATCCTGGCCGCGATCGGCGACCTTGGCCAGGTCCTGGTCGAGCTGGTACCGACGCTTGCCGTCATCATCGGTCCGCAGCCCGCGCTCCCGGAACTCACCGGAATCGAGGCCCAGAACCGGCTCAATCTCGCCTGTCGGCGTTTCTTTAAGGCGGCGGCGACCCGCGAGCAGCCGCTGGTGGTCTTTATCGACGACCTGCACTGGGCCGATCTCGCTTCATTGAATCTGTTGGGTGCGCTGCTGACGGACCGCGACATTCGCGATCTGTTGCTCATCGCTGCCTATCGGGACAATGAGGTCGACCAGTGCCACCCGCTGTCCGATCTGCTCCGACAACTGAGAGATGACGGCGTGACGCCGGGCCGGATCCAGGTCGGCAATCTCGGGTGCGAGGACGTCGCGGCACTGCTCGCCGACGCGCTGTTGGCCGAAGCCTCGCAAATCGAGCGACTTGCGGTGCTGATCCACCGCAAGACGTTGGGCAATGCCTTTTTCGTCCATCAGCTTCTCAAGATGCTGCATCAGGAAGGTTTGATTCGCTTCGATCCAGCCGCGGGTCGCTGGAACTGCGATACCCCGGCGATCGAGCGCCATGGCATCGCGGACGACGTGGTCGCGCTGATGGCCGCCAAGATCCGCGCGCTTGCCCCGGATGTCCGACGCTCGCTGGAGCTGGCGGCCTGCGTCGGCAATCGCTTCGGGGCCGGTATCCTGGCACTGATCGGCGCCGGGGATGGTGATGAGCCACGGCTTGCGCGCGCTCTGGAGGCGGCGGTCTCGGAGGGGCTGCTGCTCCCGGATAGCGATAGTGGCTTTCGGTTTGCGCACGACCGCATTCAGCAGGCTGCCTATTCGCTGATCTCCGAGGAGGCACGTGTACGGACGCATCTGCAGATCGGCCGAACACTGCTGCGGGAGCGCGATCGACTCCCGGCGGAGCGACGCGTCTTCGACATCGTCACCCAGCTCGACGCCGGTCTCGTGTTGATCGTTGATGCCGACGAGCGGCTGGCGCTGGCACGGCTCAACCTGGAGGCCGCACGGACAGCGCAGTCCGCGGCGGCCTATGCGGCGGCGGTCGGCTATCTACGCATCGCACGCGAGCTGTTGCCGCCCGACGGCTGGACCGATCATTACGATCTGACCTTTGCGATCCTCTGCGAGCTGGCGCGCTGTTGCTGTCTTGCCGGTGAGATCGACGACCTGGGCGACCTGTTCGACCTGCTCCTGAAATACGCTGCCGACGTGGCGGACCGGGTCGCGGTCTATCGCATTCTGATGGAGCACTCGCATCTGCGCGGAGACTACGCGGGTGCCATCAGGCTGCAGCTCGAGGCCCTCGATCAGCTCGGAGTCGCGGTCCCGGAGGACCCCGAGGCGTTGCGTCAACTGTTGCATCGCGAGCTGGCGGATGTCGAATCGAACGCTGGAGAGCGCAGTATCGAGAGCCTGATCGACGCCCCGACGATGCGCTCTCGCCAACAGCAGATGGTGATGGATGTGCTGATGAGCCTCTGGACCAGCGCCTATCTGGATGCGCGCAAGGAGCTGGTCGCCTGGGCCTCGTGCCGGATGACGAATATCTCGCTGCGGCACGGCAACAATCACCTGACCGCCTATGCGTATATGAACTACGGCTTCGTCTGCGTCGCCCTGCTTGATCAATACGAGCGCGGCCATCGCTTCGGCCGGGTTGCACTGCGGCTGTCCGAGCGCTACGACGACCTGTTGCTGCGCGGCAAGGTGCATCTGCTGTTCGCCGTGTTCATCAACCACTGGCGAGCGCCGTTGATCTCATCGCTGGAGCACAGTCGCAAGGCGTTTCCGCTGCTGGCGGAAAACGGCGACTGGACCTATGCCGGCTACTGCGCGGAGTTCATGATTTCGGACCCGATGATCGCGGGGCGCGACTGCCGGACGCTGCTGGAGGAAGCCCGCCGGTACATCCCGTTCCTGGAAGCCAACGCCCCGGTCGTGCTGGAGGCCTTCTACCGGCCGGTCTGTCTGGGGCCACTGTTGTGTCTGATGGGGATGACCGAGGCCGATACTCGCTTCGATGACGCGGATTTTTCCGAGGCCGCGTTCCTCGACGCCCACCGCGATGATGCTCTGGCCCTGTCCTATTTCTACGTGGTGAAGCTGCGCGCCCTGTATTGGATGGGGGCATTCGACGAGGCGATGGCGCTGGTGGACAAGGTCGAATTCGTCGCGACGGTTGCCTTGGCCCAGGCAAAGGTGCCGGAGATGTACCTGTTCGCGTCGCTGACCGTTCTCGCCGGCCTGTCCCGCTTCGCCGCCGATGAACGCCCGGCGCTGCTGGTCAGGGTGCGCGTCTGGCGAGAGCAGTTGCGGCGCTGGGCGGACGCGAGCCCGCAGAACTTTTTGCACAAGCGTTTGCTGGTGGAGGCCGAGCTTGCTCGCGTCGACGGGAACCTTTGGCATGCGCTGGAACTGTTCGAGCGGGCGATCGAGGCAGCCCACACGGCTGGCTATCTGAACAACGAGGCCCTGGCGTATGAGCTTTCCGCCGTGCTCCGTGCGGAGCATGGCTTGGAGCGGCCGGCCGCCTTTTACATGAACGAAGCCCGCTACCTGTGGCGCAAATCGGGCGCTGCCGCCAAAGTCCGACAGCTGGAGCGCCGTTGGCCGCGGCTGTTGTCGACGCTGTACGACTTCGAGACGCGCGGCGGGCACGATGGAACGGCGACGTTGGCATCGATCGCACCCCCGGATTGCGAGGTGTCCGCTTCGTCGGACGCGTTGGATATGATCTCCATCCTGCATGCCTCCCAGAGTCTTGCCGAGGAGCTTCGCCTGGAAGGACTGCTGAACCGGATGATGGCGATCCTGATGGAGAACGCCGGCGCAGACCGTTGTGTGTTGATGCTCGCCGAACCGCAGCGTTGGGTTGCCAAGGCGGAGTCGCGCACGAGCTGGCCGGGCCCGTCGCGGCTGCCGGACCCCGACATCGAGTCTTTGGGGGATGCGCTGCCGCTGACACTCGTCCATTACTGCATCCGGACCCGGCAGCAGGTCGTGCTCACGGATGCGTCCGCCGACCGCACCTACCGCAAAGACCCCTATTTCTCGGCGAGCGCAATGAAGTCCGTGCTCTGCCTGCCGTTGGCGCTGCGGGGCGAGCTGCTGGGCCTGGTCTATCTGGAGAACAACCTGATGACGGGTGCCTTTACGCAGAGCCGGCGACGAGTCCTCGACCTGCTCTCGGGTCAGATGGCCATCTCGATCCAAAATGCGGAGTTCTATACCCACCTCGAGGACATGGTGGACCAACGCACCGGCGAGCTGACTCAGGTCAACGAGCGCCTGCAGCAAGCCAATGCCGAATTGCAGCAATTATCGACCACCGACGGTCTCACAGGCGCGGCCAATCGGCGCTGCTTCGATGACTTTCTGGAGCGTGAATGGATCCGCCATGCGCGTCGGCAATGGCCGCTCGCGATCCTGCTCTGCGACATCGACCATTTCAAGCTGTACAACGACACACACGGGCATCTCGCCGGCGACGACTGCCTGATTCGCATCGTCGGTGCGCTCGGGACGGCCGCCGGGCGCGCCGGAGATCTGGTCGCGCGCTACGGGGGCGATGAATTGGTCGTCGTTCTGACCGAAACGGGCGAGATCGGTCTGAGTGCCGTGATCGATCGGATCCAAGAGCGCGTCGCAAGCCTCGAGATCCCGCATGCAGCGTCGCCGGTCGATCGCTTCGTGACACTGAGCATCGGCGCCTGCTGGGGCATTCCGGCGGGCGTTGGCTGGTCCGAGGCCGTGGCGATCGCGGATCGGGCGCTTTACGTGGCCAAGGCGCGCGGGCGCAACCGTTCAGTGATCAGCGCCTTGGTGCCTGCATGACGCCGCGCTGCACGGCTGAACCGCAAGAGTTCCGGAGAACGATCCGGGGCCGGGTGCCTGGTGCCCAATCAGGTGCGCCTCGTCGCGAGGGATTCCTGCACCCGACGGGCGTCGAGAGGCACCGGTCCCGCCGTCGATCGCGACACGGCGCGGTGGTATCGTTGGAGCGCCGTGTTGGCCAGGCGATCCGATCACGATATCAAGGAGAACGTCCGTGTCCGAAGTCAAATTCTACTCCGGTGAATCCGTTCCGCTGGAGATGCACAAGGTCCGCATCGTCCAAAAACTTCATCTCGTCCCGATCGAGCAGCGTCATGCGGCCATCACCGAGGCGGGCAACAACACCTTTCTGCTCAAGAACCGCGACATCTTCCTGGATATGCTGACCGACAGTGGCGTCAACGCCATGAGCGATCGGCAGCAGGCGGCCATGATGGTCGCCGACGACAGCTACGCCGGGTCCGAGACCTTCTATCGCCTGGAGGAGAAGATCCAGGAGATCTTCGGGACGCGCTACTTCCTGCCGGCCCACCAGGGGCGCGCCTGCGAGAATATCCTCGCCCAGGTGCTCGTGCGTCCGGGCACCGTCGTGGCGACGAATTACCATTTCACAACGACCAAGGCACACATCACGCTCAACGGCGGCACGGTCGAGGAGATCTTCACCTCCGATGCCCTGGAGGTGACCAGCGAGAAGCCCTTCAAGGGGGATATGGACCTCGATAAGCTCCGCGCCTTGATCGCGGAGCAGGGGGCCGAGCGGATCGCCTTCGTGCGCTGCGAGGCCGGCACGAACCTGATCGGCGGACAACCCGTGTCGTTGCAGAACATGCGCGATGTCGGCCGGGTCTGCCGAGAGCACGGCATCCTCGCCGTGCTCGATGCCAGCCTCCTGGCCGACAACCTCTACTTCAACAAAATCCGCGAGCCTGAGTGTCGGGACATGAGTCTGCGCGAGATCACCCGCGCCGTGGCCGACCAATACGACCTCATCTACTTCTCGGCCCGCAAGCTGGGCTGCGCGCGCGGCGGCGGGATCTGCATGAACAGCGAGGATCTCTACAAGACGATCCGCGAGAAAATCACCCTCTACGAAGGTTTCCTGACTTACGGCGGCATGTCGGTGCGCGAGATCGAGGCCATCACGGTCGGCCTCGAGGAGACGATGGACATGGACATGGTCAGCCAGGGACCGCAGTTCATTCGCTTCATGGTCGAGGAGTTGGCCCGCAAGGGCGTCCCGGTGATCACGCCGCCCGGCGGGCTGGGCTGTCACATCGACGCTCGGGCCTTCCTCTCGCATGTCCCTCAGGCCGAGTATCCCGCCGGCGCGCTGGGTTCCGCCCTCTATCTCGTCGGCGGCGTTCGCGGCATGGAGCGCGGCACGCTTTCGGAGCAGCGCAACCCGGACGGGAGCGAGAAGCTCGCCGACATGGAGCTGCTGCGGCTCGCCTTGCCGCGCCGGGTCTTCACCATGTCGCAGGTGAAGTACGCCGTCGACCGCATCGTCTGGCTTTACGAGAACCGCCATCTGGTCGGCGGTCTGCGCTTCGTCGAGGAGCCGAGCATCCTGCGCTTCTTCTTCGGACGCCTCGTTCCCACCTCCGACTGGCAGGAGGCGCTGGTGGCCAAGTTCCGCGCCGACCTGGGCGACAGCTTGTAGGGGCCTGAGATGACCTCGAAGCGTGCGACCTCGAGTCCCGAGACGGCGGTGAACCCCCGGCAGCCGGAATCCCGCGTGGCTGCCTCCGTGCGTCCAAGCGTCGGTAAGGCCGACCGGCAGGCGAGGAGCCATCGGTTCCCGATCGCCGATCACCTGTCGGAATCGCAAGGCCGGGGGCGTCCCCCGAGATGAGCGACTGGTCTCCAAGCTCCTGGCAGTCGCACGGAGCACTGCAACAGGCGACCTACCCGGATCCGGCGGCACTTGAGGCCGCCTTGTCGGAGCTGCGCGGCCTGCCGCCCCTGGTCACCTCCTGGGAGGTCCAGTCGCTCAAGCGCCAGTTGGCCGAGGCGGCGAACGGCGATGGTTTTCTGCTTCAAGGCGGCGACTGTGCGGAGGGATTCGCCGACTGCCGATCCGACATCATCGCCAACAAGCTCAAGATCCTGCTCCAGATGAGCCTGGTGCTCGTGGAGGGGCTCAAGCAACGGGTGATTCGGGTCGGGCGCATCGCCGGTCAATACACCAAACCGCGCTCCGCGGATACGGAGACCCGCAACGGCATCACTTTGCCCAGCTATCGGGGCGATCTGATCAATGGTCCCGACTTCACCCCGGCGTCGAGAACCCCCGACCCCGGTCGCCTGCTGCTCGGTCACGGCCGAGCGGCCCTGACCCTCAACTTCATTCGTGCCCTGTCCGAGGGCGGGTTTGCCGATCTGCAGCATCCCGAGAACTGGGACCTAGCCTTCATGGCCAAGTCACCGCGTGCCCGCGACTACCGCAAGGTGGTCGAGTCGCTGGGCGAATCGCTGCGGTTCATGAAGGCGGTAGGCGGCGGCTCGGGCGAGCTGGCGCGGGTGCAGTTCTTCACCAGCCACGAGGCCCTGCACCTGCATTACGAGCAGGCGCTGACGCGGCAGGTCAGGCAATTCCCCGGCTGGTTCGATCTGAGCGCACATATGCCCTGGATCGGTCTGCGTACCGCAGATCCGGACGGTGCGCATGTGGAGCTCATGCGCGGTATCGCCAATCCTGTCGGGGTCAAGCTCGGTGGGGACCTCTCGCCCGACTGGCTCAAGGCATTGGTGGAGCGGCTGAATCCGCAACGCGAGCCGGGACGTCTGGTCGTGATCCATCGCTTCGGCGCCGATCGGATCGAGCACGAGCTGCCCCCGATGATCGAGATCATCCGGCGTACGGGAAACCCGGTCCTCTGGGTCTGCGACCCCATGCACGGCAACACCGAGACCACGGCGAAAGGCTACAAGACTCGGCGCTTCGAGAGGATTCTGAAGGAGCTGTGTCTGGCCTTCGATATCCATCGCGAGCTGGGAGGCCGCCTCGGCGGCGTCCATTTCGAGTTGACCGGGGACGATGTCACGGAATGCTTGGGAGGCGCTCGCGGCCTGGACGAGGTCGGTCTGGAGCGCGCCTACGTCACCCAGGTCGACCCCCGTCTCAACTACGAGCAGGCGCTGGAGATGGCGATGGCCGTCGTGCGCAAGCTGCGCAGCTGATCGTCCCGGACGCGAAATTCCGGCCGTACGGCCCCGGGTACGCCGACTTCAGTCGGCGCCCGGAGAAGCGGACTTCAGTCCGCCGCGTGGGCGACTGAAGTCGCCCGTCCCCGGGGTGCCGGATGAATCCGGCGTACCTGGGCGGCGACCTGAACACGGCCGATGTGGCCGAAATGACGATCGAGGCCGACAACGACAACGAAGATGATCTCGGACGGTCTCGGAATTTCTGAACCGTTGCACTAACCCCGCGCGGCATGCAGCTGCGCGGCTTGAAGAGTGTTCTCGAGCAGACTGGCGATGGTCATGGGTCCGACCCCGCCGGGCACGGGCGTGATCCAGGAGGCGCGCTCGGCGCAAGGCGCGAAGTCCAGATCCCCGACCAGGGTGCCTTCCGCGGTGCGGTTGATGCCGACATCGATCAGGATCGCACCGTCCTTGATCCAGTCGCCTGGGATGAAGCGGGGGCGTCCGAGCGCTGCGACCAGGATGTCGGCGCCGCGCGCCTTCTCGGCGAGATGCTTGGTTCGGCTGTGACAGACGGTGATGGTGCAGCGCGCGGCGAGCAGCTCCAGGGCCATCGGACGGCCGACGATGTTGGATTGACCGATGATGACGGCATCGAGGCCCTCGATGGGCCGGTTCGCGCGCTCGAGCAGCGTCATCACGCCCTTCGGCGTGCAGGGGCGCAGGAGGGGGCGGCGCAGCACCAAGCGGCCGACGTTGTCGGGGTGAAAGCCGTCGACATCCTTCGTCGGCAAAATGCAGTCGGTGACCGCAGCCTCGTCGATCTGCTCGGGCAGCGGAAGCTGGACCAGGATCCCGTCGATCTTCGGGTCGGCGTTGAGTCGGTCGATGAGATCGATGAGGTCCGCTTGGTCGACCGTCGACGGCAGATCATGCATCTCCGAGTAGAAACCGACCTCGGCACAGGCCTTGCGCTTGTTGCGCACATAGACCTCAGAAGCGGGGTTCTCGCCCACCAAGACCACGGCGAGTCCCGGCGCGCGTCCACCTGCGGCCAGGATGTGGTCGACGCGGTTGCGAATCTCGACGCGGATCTCCGCGGCGACGGCCTTGCCATCCAGAATCTGTGCGCTCATCGTGGTCTCGTCATGCGAACGTTGGGCGGCATCATAGCGAGCACCGGGGCGCATGAAAACGCGGCCGCCGTCGTCGACCGAGCAAGGGTTCTCGGTGGATTGACTCAGTCCTTCGCGGGGCGTATAGTCTCGGCTCTTCGATTTCGGGATACTTCTTCCGAAACCGGGGTATAGCGCAGTCTGGTAGCGCGCCTGCTTTGGGAGCAGGATGTCGGGGGTTCGAATCCCTCTACCCCGACCACATGCCCACCAGGTCGCTCATGGTGACGTCGCTTTAGGCGACCGGGGCCTGCTTCGATGCGCACTCGATCGGCGCTCGTAGCTCAGTTGGATAGAGCAACGGCCTTCTAAGCCGTGGGTCGCAGGTTCGAGTCCTGCCGAGCGCGCCAACATCAGGCTCGATAGGCAGGACGCAGGGAGACAAGAGCGCGCGGATGTGCGCAGTCCAGGGATCGGTGTTTTTCTTTGGTGGACGTAGCTCAGTTGGTAGAGCGCAGGATTGTGATTCCTGTGGTCGTGGGTTCGAGCCCCATCGTCCACCCCATCTTTCAGGCTCTGCGATCGAGGCATGCCGATCGCATTGACGCACTCCTCGGGTCGTTAGCTCAGTTGGTAGAGCAGTGGACTCTTAATCCATCGGTCGTAGGTTCGAATCCTACACGACCCACCATAAATTCAATGGTTTGAGTGTAATCCACTCAAGCCATTTTTTTCGAGCGATGTTCAAGCAGCACACCTCAAACGCAGCTACGGCGGTGTGCATGCACGAACTGGCGATCAGGTGATAACGATGCTCGATCGCAGGCTGGCCGATGATGAGCGTGGCGCGACGGCCGTGGCGATCGTCGGGCCGGCAGCATCGCCGGTATAGGGCCCGCAGCAGTTCATTTCGCCGGTACGCTCACCCACTTGACGCCTCCCGTCCGCCTGACTACCCTCGCGCGATCGGTACAAACCCCGCAAAAAGCATCGCTTGGGCAACGGGTGCTCGGGCCGGCCTCTCTTCGGCCTTCTCGGCGGCCGTCGATCCATCATCGCCTTGCCCTTCGGCCCGAGCCCACGGCCGATACCCCGGTGTATCGCTCGATCGGTCAGGCTGCGCGCGACGCCTTGCCCACCGCCATTACCTCATCGAGAATCAGCGTGTATCCCAAGTATTTCGGGCTCAAGGAACCCAGCTTCTCCATTGCGCCGGACCCCCACTATCTGTTCCTGAGCGAGCAGCATAAAGAGGCCCTCGCCCATCTTCTCTACGGGGCAGGGGAGAGCGGCGGCTTCGTCCTCTTGACCGGCGAGGTCGGGACGGGCAAGACGACCGTCTGCCGCGCCTTTTTGGAGCAGCTCCCGGAGGGGGTCGAGGTCGCCTTGATCCTCAATCCCGCGGTCACCGCCAACGAGCTGTTGCTCAACCTCTGCGACGAGTTTCGGATTCCGGTGCCCGAGGGCGAGCGCTCGGTGAAGGCGTTGGTCGACCGGCTCAACGTCTATTTGCTGGATGCGCACGGCAAGGGCCGTCGACCCGTGCTCATCATCGACGAGGCGCAGAGTCTGCGCCCGAAGGTCTTGGAGCAGGTGCGTCTGCTCACCAATCTGGAGACCAGCAAGCACAAGCTCCTGCAGATCTTTTTAATCGGCCAGCCCGAGCTGCGGCGTTTGCTCGAGCGCGATGCCCTGCGCCAGATCAACCAACGCGTGACCGCTCGTTTTCACCTGCGGCCCTTCACGCGCGAGGAGACCGGCGACTATATCCGCCATCGAGTTGCGGTCGCCGGTGTCGATCGTCCCTTGTTTACAGCGGCGGCGATTCGACGGATCTACTCCTGCTCCGGCGGTGTTCCGCGCCTGGTCAATATCCTCTGCGATCGCGCGCTGCTCGGCGCCTGTGTGACGCGCAGCTCTCAGGTGACGCCGGCCATTGTCAAGCGAGCGGCGCGCGAGGTGCAGGGCGAGTCCATTGATAAGCCGCCTCGCCCGGCGGTGCGGCCCGGGATCGCCGCCGCTGCCGCCTTTGTGCTCGCGATGATCGCCGGCTGGCTCGGCTATGCCTGGGTGTCCGACGATGCCGCGGCGCTCCTGGCCGATCTGCTTCCGGGCGAGCGCACCCTCTCGGACGGCGGGCCTCGTCCGGAGGCGACGCCGAGTCCGGACGGGACCGGTGAAGGGGCCGATCACCAGGGTGTGCCCGGGTCACCTGATTCCCTGCTTGGCGTGTCCGACGGCAGCGCGGACGCCACGTCGGCCGAATCGGTCGGCCCTGCGGCTTCGGGTGAGGTGGCTCCGGGTGCGGATGGCCCGCTCGAGGGCGCAGCGGCGGACGCGCTCCCGCAGATCGACCCCGCGCGCTTCGAGCCGGATGCCCTCGCCGAGACGTTCGCCCGCATCGCCATGCCCGAGTCCGACGCCCTGCGTCTGCTGTTGCGGCGTTGGGGTGTGGAGGTCGAGAGTCTCCCGGCCGGTGCTCCTTGCGCGCGAGTCGCATCCTTTGGACTGATGTGCGAGCGCGGCCAGGGTAATCTAGGCGATTTGCGTCTTTTCGATCGTCCGGCTTTGCTCCGCGTTCAGGACGCGGGGGGCGCTCGGCGTTTCCTTGCCCTGAGCTCGCTCGATGAGTCGTTCGGGACGCTTGCCCTGCCGGGCGGGGACGAGCTGGCGCCGCTTGATCGGCTGGAGTCCGTCTGGACCGGCGAGTACATCCTGGTGTGGCAGCCGCCGCCGACCGGATCGGAGCTGATCGGTCCGGGTACCTCCGGCGAGTCGGTGCGTTGGCTGCGCCAGCTCTTGTCGCAGGCGACCGCCTCGGGGCTACCGGCCAGCGACTCGACTTACTACGATGCGGGTCTGACGCGTGCAGTTCGGGCGTTCCAAGCGTCGCGCGGTTTGATCGCGGACGGGATCGCCGGTCCGCGCACACTGATTCAACTGCACAATGCCGTCGATCTTCCCGGAGTCCCCAGGCTGGTGCGGACATCCGACGTGTCCGAGTCCGCGAGTACGGAGCCCACGGAGCCATGAGCTATATCCTGGAGGCGTTGAAGAAGTCTCAGCAGGAGCGCGAGCTCGGGCGCGTCCCGACGCTGGACACCAGCGGCATGTTCACGGAGGACAAGGAGCCTGTGCCGACCAGTCATTGGGGCTTGCTCGCGGTCGGCTTGGCGGCGGTGGCGGTGGTCATCGCGCTCTATGCGGTGCTGCGAACGCCCCCAACGGTGCCCGTGCCCATGCAGGTCGGCACCGAGCCCGGAGCGGCCGCTACGTCGATGTCGCCATCGGCGCCTGCACTCTCGGCCGCGGACCCTGGCCAAGCGCCGGCGGATGCGGTGCCGATGATCGCCTCGGATGGTGCCGATTCGCCCTCGTCTTCGTCCGCTTCCTCGCAGGCGCAGACAGTGCCGCGTCCGTCGGGGGTGCCGGTCGCGTCAGGGCGTGCGCCGCGCGTCCCCGGCCCTGATCCGGAGGTGATCCCGGACGAGGGGCCGTTGTTCCTTGCAGAGCCGGATCCCTGGCTGGAACAGGAGCTTCAGCGTCAGTTGGATGCCGAGCAGACGGCCTATGCGGAGCCGCCCGCGCCCCGGCGCAGGCCGCAGCGTGCGGCCGTGCCGCCCGACCTAGTCGAAGACATCGAAAGTTTCAAGCAGCAGGTGCGTCGGGAGCAGGGCATCCCGCCTCCTTTGGAGCAGCGCCAGCCGGCGGACATCCGCGGGGATCCCACCAAGCTGCGGCTCACGCCCATTCAGCAGGCGCAGTTACCCGCCTATTTCATGACCGTGCACGTCTACGACGAGGACGTCGCCAAGCGCTTTGTGCTCATCAATGCGCTGCGCTATGTCGAGGGCGAGGAGACCCGCGACGGGATTCGCATCGAGCGCATCATCCCGGAGGGTGCGGTCTTGAGCTATTTGGGCAATCCATTTTTCGTGCGTCGCTGATGATAGTGGATAGTGGATAGTGGATAGTGGATAGTGGTTAGAATTTAATTTTAAACAGTAAGTTAGCGATCGGAAAGCCGAAAAAGCGGCGTGTTGGGCAATCCCGAGTGACCTGAGGCGTCGAGTCTCCGTTCTGGACGCCGTGTCTATCCCCCTGCACTCGCAACCGGCCCGCGAATTCCGTAAAGTGCGCAGCTCCGCGCTTTGCTCGATCCCGCCCTCATCAACCCCGACCCCGGCGCCGTCCAGATGACACAATCAAAGGCTCTCGACACCGACGCTATGCATCGCCATCTGCGCGATGTCGAGCGGCTGTTGGCGCGCCTGCGGTTGGTCGATACCCTGGTACATCGCCAGCGGATGCCGCATCAGGATCTGGTGGAGAACATCACCCACAGGCAGAACCTGGGTCGGCTGCGTCGTAAGCTCGATCGTCTGCATCCGGCGGATATCGCCTGCATCCTCGAGGCATTGCCGCTCGAAGACAGGCTGTTCGTGTGGGATCTGGTCAAGGTCGAGAAGGACGGCGACATCCTGCTGGAGGTTTCCGATGCGGTCCGCGCGACCCTGCTCGGGACCATGGACGCCGACGAGATCAAGGCCGCCGCCGAGACCCTGGACGCCGATGAGCTGGCGGATCTGGCGCCCGATCTGCCGCCCGAGATCATGCAGGATGTCATGGCCTCGCTCGATCAGGAGGAGCAGGAGCAGGTCCGTGCGGCCATGTCTTATCCGGAGGGCACCGTCGGCGCACTGATGGACTTCGACATGGTGACGGTGCGCGAGGACGTCACACTGGAGGTGGTCCTGCGGTATCTGCGTCGGTTCGAGGAACTACCGGATCATACCGACAAGATCTTCGTGATCGACCGCGAGGAGCGTCTGCGCGGCGTTTTGACCCTCGAATCACTGCTGATCAACGACCCCGAGACCGAGGTCTCGAAGGTCATGCAGTCCAAGTCGATCGTGAGCTTCTCGCCGGACGACAGCGCCGATTCGGCCGCCAACGCCTTCGAGCGCTACGACCTGGTTTCCGCACCCGTGCTGGACAGCGAGAATGGCGTGATCGGTCGTCTGACCGTAGCAGACATGGTCGACCATATCCGCGAGGAATCCGAGGCCGAGATCCTGAGCAATGCCGGTCTGCGCGAGGAGGAAGACATCTTCGCGCCCGTGATTCGCTCGGTGAAGAACCGCTGGGCCTGGCTCGCGGTCAACCTGGTGACTGCCTTTATCGCCTCGCGCGTCATCGACCTCTTCGAAGGCTCGATCGAAAAGCTGGTGGCGCTTGCTGCACTCATGCCGATCGTCGCGGGCATCGGCGGCAATGCGGGCAACCAGACCATCACCATGATCGTGCGCGCCATTGCGATGGGACAGGTTCAGCCGTCCGCAGTGTGGCGGCTGTTGCGTAAGGAGATCGGCGTGGCCGTGATCAACGGCATCGTCTGGGGCGGGGTCGTCGGTGTGGCGGCTTGGCTGCTCTACGGCAACTACGAGCTGGGGCTGGTCATGACCGCGGCTATGATGCTCAATCTGCTCCTCGCGGCGACCGCCGGGGTGGTGATTCCCCTGATCCGTCAACGGCTCGGTCGCGATCCGGCACTCGGCAGCTCCGTGTTGATCACCGCCTTGACCGACTCGGGCGGATTCTTCATCTTTCTCGGCCTGGCGACACTGTTCTTGCTTTAAACCTAAACCGCGCCCAGTGCGGTATGCGATGTTTTTGGATGGGATCGGCCCCGGCGGATTTCAGAGCCGCTGGAACCGGCGCGGTTTAAGGTATTAAAAAATATAAAATTTTAAACCGCGTCCCCCGCTAAGGGTCGTGGATTAACCAAACTTCGAACTCACTCGAAAGTTAGCATCTCGCTCTGGACGCGGTTTAACTCAAGATGACCCTACGCCGAATCGCAGTGGCCGCGCCGATCGTGATCGGGCTCGCATTGATCCTGCTTGGAGTCCTTCTGCCCGGCGGCGAGCGCCTGATCCGCGAGAATCTGCCCTTGGAGACGCATGTAACGGTCCTCGCGCCGGGTGATGACGGGACCATCTTGGCCGCCACCCAAGCCGGCGAGATCTGGCGCTTCGACGGCACCGGTTGGGAGCAGGAAGACGCCGGACTCGCGGGCCGCCTCGTGTTGGCGCTACGCGGGGAGCCGAGCCGTTATCCGATCGGGACGGCGACCGGGTTCGTGTCCGCGTCCGGTATCGAGCCGCCGCCCGGCAACCCTCGTGTGAGCGATGTCATGGAAACCGCGTCAATGCTCCTTGCGGCGACACCCCAGGGTCTGTGGGTGTACGCTGCCGACACTTGGCACTGCCCACTCTCGGATCTGCCGCTGTATCGGCTGGCCGAGCAGCGGCGCGAGGGGGATGTCCATCTGCACGCGGGGACGATCGGCGAGGGGGTCTACTCGGCCTCGATCCAGACAGTCCTCTCGTCTTGGACGTCCAACAGTCGCGGGCTCCCAGACGGCGTGAAGGCACTTTGCTTCGCCGTGACCGAGGGCGGCATGCTCCTCGTCGGGACGGATCGGGGTCTCTATCGGCAGGCTGCACCGGGCGAGACCTGGGAGGCGTTGGCGCCGTTCCCGCCGGATCGCCGCGTTCTCGCCCTTTATCGCGCACCGCCGGACGCGCGCGGCCTTCAGCGGCTGTGGATCGGCACGGATGACGGCTTGTCCGCGCTCGATCTTGCGGAGACGCGCGACGGTCTCTCGGTTGTCGGCCCGCTGCGATCCTTCGATGCGCTCTGGGAACCGCCCGAGACGGGCGTAAGCTGGATCCTCCCGGTGGCGGGGGATGGCCTGATGGTCAGCGCGGGCGCCGTTTATCGTTTGAGCGCCGTGCGCTCCCCGGGTTGGTTTCGGTTCGTGCTGGTCGGTATCCTGTTGCTTCTCGTCGGCGGTTGGCTGTGGCTCGGATTCAATCCGGAGCCCGCCCGCGACGACGCCTAACCCTTGTTCCGAATCGGGGTCTATTATGGATCGCTTTACGCGAAACGCCGTCATCGGCTCGGGTGTCTTGCTGGTGCTGTTGATCCTGTCGCTGCTGCCTTGGGGCGGGATGGCGTTCGGCCCGCGCATCTGGCAGCTCAACGCTGTCTTGGAACGGGACCCCATCCTCGCAGAGTATCCTTATGACTTTAAGGCGCTGCTGTTCTTGAACGGCATCGTGACCCTGACGCGCCCCTATGACGCGGATGTTCCGATCAACGAAGCCCTCGTCGCGATGGACCCGACATTGGCCGGCAAGCCCGCCGATGATCCGGCCGTCGTCGCCGCCCGCGGTGGGCTTCAGCGCATGGAGTTTCACGCCATCGGTTTGATGCTTGCGGAGCCCGACGTGGGCTCGATCGTGTGGTCGCTGGACCGGGCTTGGCTCAATCGTCGGGGCATCGCGTTCCCGGCTCCGAACCCCGCACTCGGCGGGTCGATGTAGGGCGAACGCATCATGCAACATTTTTATTTTTTGCTCGGACTAGGTGTCCTTGCGGCGGTCGCCTTCGGGTTCAGCTTGTGGCGAGGACTCAGGCAGCGCAACCGTTTACCCTATCGTGTCGATGCCTTTCTCCTCTCCCCGCCGCAGCGTGCCTTCTGCGCGGTGCTCGAGCGTGCCGTCGGACAAGAATATCGGGTCTACGCCAAGGTCCGGGCGGCGGACATCCTCGAGGTCGAGCGCCGGCTTGATCGGCGTGCCCGCGAGCGTGCCGAGGAACGCCTCGCCGAACAGGTCTTCGACTTCGTGATCTCGACCCGGGAGTCGAGCGCCATCGCCTGCGCGGTCAATCTCGCAGGACGCTCGCGGTTGTCGAGACGCCCGCCGAAGAACCGGCTCGACCGCATCTGTGCCGCGGCCAAGCTCCCCTTCGTGCGCTTTCGCGAGAGCGACGTCTATTCGGTCGTGGAGATCGAAGAGCAGGTGTTCTCGGCTATGCAGACGATCCGAGTCAACCCCCGCGCCGAGGAGCCCCCCGCACAGGATACGCGCGATGCGCTGCGTGACCTCTCCGACGTGATCGGCGACAAGGGACCCGAGCCGCGCCGCATCAAGCGCCAGGCGCCGGCAGCGCCCCCGACGGCTGCAACGCAGCGAGCAGCGCCGACCACGCCCGTCCCCATCAATCCACGCACCCGAACCGAGCCCAGGCTGCACATCGACGAGGAGCTCGACATCGGCCACGAGGAGCAGATGCCCGAGCCCCGAATCGAGGTCGAATTCGACGAAGACCGCCCGAGGCGAGCCAGGATGTAACTCGGCCTCGATCATCGTTTCGGCCACATCGGCAGTGTTCAGGTCGCCGACCGCGACCGCCTGGGTACGCCGACTTCAGTCGGCACCCGGGGAGGCGGACTTCAGTCCGCCGCGGGGGCGCGCTCGGGCGACTGAAGTCGCCCGCCCCAGGTGCCGACTGAAGTCGGCGTACCCGGCGCGGTTTAGGAACGATTCAAAAATAAGTCAAACGACTCGGTTGTCGTTGGCGTCATCGACAACGATTGGATTCCGTGCTCGACTGATGTTTCACCCGTCACCGATTCCCGCAATCTCCTGAACCGCGTCACCCCGAGTTTTCAAATGAGCGGCGAGGGCGAAAGCACCTCTCCATCATCCGAATCACTCCTGACGCGGTTCAGTCGGATCGATCCAGATCTGCCCCTCCGCCACCACGAGCCGATAGGTCCGAATCGGCGCGTCCGCCGGCTCGTCCATCGGCTCGCCGGTTTTCAGGCTGAAGCGGCTGCCGTGCAGCGAGCACTTGATCCGATCCCCGTCGAGACAGCCGTAGGAGAGCGGATAGTCCTCGTGGCTGCAGTTGTCCTCGACGGCATAAAAGCGCCCGTCGACGTTCGCGACGAGATAGGCCTGGTCGTCGACGACGACCTTCAGGAACTTGCCGGGCGCGATTGCGTCGGTGCCGGCAACGGCGACATAAGGTTTGTCCATCGGCATCTCCTCAACGCACCCGTTGCGCCGCCTTGCCCGAATCCAGTACGTCGCGGATCCGATCCGCGGCGACCTCCAGCGAGCCTTCGCGCCCGAGATGCCAGAGGATCAGCGCACCAGCGAACACCAGGCTGTCGTAGGTCGGACCTTGCGTGCCTTCCAGGGCGGCAATGCCCGCCTGCGCCGCGGCCTGCGCGGTCGCGAGCACATCGACCGCCACGGCGATCTCGTCGCCCGGTCGGGTGGTCTGGGGCAGATCCTCGGGCAAGGGGACGGCGCGCACCGACTGTGCGATCCCCAGATCGACCGGATCGACCTCGAAGGATTGCTCCTCCGACATTTGCTGATAATTGAAACAGGTGCCCTTCTGGCGCAGCGAGGGGATGACGCCGCCCTCGACCCCGCGGATCAGGAGCGCCGAATGAAAACCGGCATGACGTGCCAACATGGCGTAGATGCGCGGATAAGGCTTGTGGACGTACCCGGTGACCAGATGGGTGTGCTTGCGCCCGTGGATCGGCCGGGCCAAGACCTCGACCGTGGTGATCGCCTGACGCTTGACGATGGTGGAGCGCAGCTCGACCAGGTTGTGCAGCGGGGCGCAGAAGGCGCGTTGGTCGACATAGCTCCAGCCGAGCGCCGGATCGGCCAGTCGCTCGGCCGCCTCGACCGGCGAGAGGTCGACCGACACCCCGACGGCGTCCAGGATATGCCGATGGGTCACGCCGAATTTGGGTCCGACCGCATGTGCGCCGTGACTGATCGCCGGGACACCGCACTCGGCAAGCACAGGCATCAGGAAGGGCGACGCCGGCAGGCAGCGGTTGTAGCCGTCGTAGGGATCGGCGATGTCGACCACGTCATCGACGTGCGCCACGACATGGCCGGTGGCCTCGCGCACCGCATCCAGGATGCCCTTGAGCTCCTCGTCGGTCTCGCGCTTCATCCGCAGGGCGATCAGGAAGATGCCGGCCTGGACCGGGTCGACCGCGTTGTCCAGGATGGCGCCCATGCCGATGCGGGCCTCCTCTGTGGAGATGTCCTTGGAGAGCTCCGGACCGGTCGCGATGCGCTGGATGATCGAGCGCATCTGGATCTTGGCGTCGCTCGCTGCGCTGGCCTGACTGTTCATGATTGTCCTCCGGGACCTGATGGTTTTCGGTGCCGATCGGCAGATGTCTTGCCCGGACCGAGTCTCTTCGACGTGGTGGCCATTCTGGCGGCTCGGGCGCCGGATCTCAACGCGCGTGAACCCGGCGGGTTGGTGCAAGATAGGGCCGTTCGCCTTTCGGAGTCGATACACATGACCCATTGCGTTCGTTTGCCCCGGCGCGCCCTGTTCGGCATCCCGGCCCTGCTCATGCTACATCTCGCCGCCGGTTGTGCCGGCCTGACGGCGCCTTGGACGGCGCCCGAGGTCGCGCTGCTCGGGGCCCAGCCGACGCTCCTCGGCCTCGATCGTCAGTCTGTTCTCGTCAACCTGGGTGTAACGAACCCCAACGATCGCGCTCTTCCGATCAAGGGCTTGAGCTACCGGGTCCAGGTGGAAGGTCAAGACCTCGCCGAGGGTTCAAGCGAGCTTGCACGGCTGATCCCGGCGGGCGGGACCGAGCAAGTCGACGTGGAGGTCAACAGCAAATTGCTGGGCTTGATGCCGAGCTTGCCCCGACTGCTGCTGACCAAAGACAGGCTCGCCTGGACGGTCAGCGGAATCGCCGACGTCGATGCCGGCGGCGTGCGTCTGCCCGTGCCCTATCGGCACAGCGGCACGATCTCGCCCGCGGCGTTGGTTTCGGGTGTGGGGTTTTAGGCGAATTCCGGAAACCTTCATGCCAATGGCGTAGGTTGTGCCGAGCCGTGCGAGGCACAACCAACCGTCGGCGCAAGTTGTACTTCCTATCGTCAGCACAACGGGTATGGAAGTTTGCGGAAATCGCCTTAGCGACGCGTCAGAAGAATCTAATCGTTGTCGTTGTCGTTGTCGTTGTCGATTACGATTACGACAACGACAACGACAACCGTGGCAAAGGGGTTCTCTCATCGAGTTTTGTACTTATTTTTGAACCGTCACTCAGACGATTCTCGAAGAAGTGCCTGCCAGGATGTCGGGCGGCGTACCCGACACACCGCCTCAGCGCTTCAAGCTCGCGCGTGTCTGTGCGAGCGCGGACTCGACCGCGGCGATCCAGGTTTGCGGGAACCGCTCGGCATCGGTCAGCCAGCCGAGCGTGCTCGACACCGCCTCGGTCAGGCCGTCGGCCTCGTCCGCGATGGCGCTCGCGATGATCTCGGCGGTATTCGGCAGGCGTTTAAGCCAAGCGTCGCCGAGCCCCTGCTCGAACGACCGGGCGATCGTTGCGATCCGCGTGTCCTCGATCCAGGCACGACGACGCGCCGCAAGCGTCTCGGCAGCGACGGCCAGCTTGTCGGCGTCTTCAGCCCGGATGGTGTCGACGTGGCGAAGCTCCTCGGCCAGAATCTCGAGATGGCATTCGAGCAGGATTCGCGGCATGCCGCGGCTGGCCAGCACCTCGCCGAGCCAGGCGGTCTGCGCATTCACGCGTTGTTGCGGATGGCGCACCAGGGTCGCGAGCCAGGCCGAGTCGCTGTCGGCGAAACGCTTGCCGCGCTCGCCGAAACGCATGAGAAGGTAGGGGTATCGTACGAGGACGCGTGCGCTCGCAAGCAGGGCCGCGGCGAGCTCGCGTGGGTCTTCCGGGATCGGGTGCGTCCCCGCCTCCGGATTCAAGCGCGTCGCGTGCAGGCCAGGCGAGGTCGAATCAAAGATACCGTCTTGCATGATTCGTCTCCGTGATGGTGTGCTGAGCCGGCCTTCGCGATATACCGTCGATCCGAGGGCGACGGTATAATTACAGAATGGTATCACTGACGATGTTGTCTCTCCCCGATGATCTGTCCGAAGGCGAAGACGCCGGCCTCGAGCCCGGAGATGCGGTCGCGGGCGACGACCTCGAGCGCTATCTGCAGGCCCTGATCGCGGGAGACAGCACCACCTGTGCGAACGTGGTCGACACGTTGCTCGCCGCAGGTATCCCGGTCCCTCTGATCTACGAAGGCTTGATGAAGCCCGCCTTGTACCGGATCGGGGAGCTGTGGGTCCGTAACCAGGTCTCTGTCGCCTGCGAGTACCTGGCGACGACGATCACTGAGGGTCTGCTCAACCGAGTCTATCCGACGATCGTCCAGGCGCGGCGCTGCGGTCGCAAGGTCGTCTTGGCCACCGTAGAGGACGAGCTGCATCAGGTCGGGCTCAAGATGGTCGCGGATCTCTTCGAGATGCACGGGTGGGACACACGGCTCGTGATTGCCGGCGCCCCGGTTGATCGCCTTTTGGACACCATCGAGCGTGAGCGACCCGACGCGGTCGGACTGTCCTTCAGTGTCGATTTCCATGTCGACGGACTCGAAGGCATGTTGCGGCGCATTCGCGCCGTGTATCCGGAGCTGCCGATCCTGATCGGAGGCCAGGGCTTGGCGCACGGCGGGCATGCGGGGCTCGATGCCGATGCGGGTGTCATCTGTATCGCGTCGCTCGATGACTTGAGTCGCCTCCTGGAGAGTGGACCGCCCTGGATACGCGGACCCGTCAACCGGGCGCCATGAGTAATCAACCGCCCGACGGCACGGCCGAGGGTGCCTTCAAAGATCTGTTCGGCGAGCTCTGCGACGACAGTATCGCCTTGGCCGCAGGGGTCTTCGACAACGCCGGGAACGGCATCTATCTGAATCGCGGCATGCGGCTGATGCTCGAGGGCATCGCGGCCGGCACCTCCTGCGGCAACGCCTTCGTCAACCCGAGCTTTGCCGCGCTGCGCGAGCTGACGCTCGCGGGTGCGGCCTTCTCCGGCGTCTTGACACTCGGCGACGGGCGGCGTGTCCATCGGAGTCTCGCGGCACGCGTGTGGCGGCGCGACGACCGTTTGTTGGTCGCCGGGGAGATGGATGTCCTCGAGCTCGACCGGCTCAATCAGGTCCTGATCGCCGCCAATCGCGAGATCAACGCCCTGCAGCGCGAGCTGATGAAGCAGAACCGATTGCTTCGAGAGAGCGAGGCCCGGTTGAGCGAGAGCGAGGAGCGTCTCAAGCTCGCCGTGGATGCCGCGGGAATCGGCGTTTGGGATTACGCCGTGGCCTCCCGATGCCTGCTTTGGGACACGGGGATGTCGCGTCTGCACGGGCGCGTTGCGGAGCCGATGACCACCGATCCGGCGACCTGGGCGGAGCTGCTCCATCCGGAAGACCGCTCGACCTTCGAGCATGCGCTCGCTCATGCCGTTCAGGGGCTCGGTCCCTTGCTGTGCGATCTACGGGTGTATTGGCCCGACGGCGACGAACGCCATCTGCGTGCACACGGCCGTTTATTTCGCGGCGACGAGGAGGCATCGGCCCGCGTGATCGGTATCTGTTACGACGTGACCGATCAGATGCGCGCCGATGCGCGGATTCAAGCGCTCGCCTTCCATGATCCGCTGACCCGACTGGCCAATCGCCGTTTGCTCATGGAGCGCATCGGGCAGGCGCAGGCGCGCAGCCACAGGCGCGGCGATCACGGCGCGCTGATCTTGCTGGATATCGACCATTTCAAGCGATTGAACGACAGCCTGGGGCACGATCTCGGCGATGCCCTGTTGATCCAAGTCGCGGAACGACTCTCCGTTGCGCTGCGCGAGACCGATACCGCCGCACGCCTCGGCGGGGATGAGCTCGTCGTCCTGTGCGAGGCACTCGACGTCAAGCCCGAGAGCGCAGCACATGAGGCGGCGATGATCGGCGAGAAGATCGGCGCCTTGATTCGCGAGCCCTATCGCCTGCATCCGGGCGATCATGCCCACAGCTGCACGGCCAGCATCGGCATCACACTCTTTCACGGGCACGAGACGAGCGGGTCCGAGCTGCTGAAACAGGCCGACATCGCCATGTACCAGGCCAAGCGGGCCGGTCGCGAGACCCTGCGCCTGTTTCAGCCCGCGATGCAGCAGGCTATCGAGGAGACGGCGCGGCGTGAACGCGCGCTGCGTCAAGCGGTGGCGCAGGATGATTTGCAGTTGGTGTATCAACCGCAGGTCGACCGGGACGGACGTTGGGTCGGTTGCGAGGCGCTGCTGCGCTGGTCGCTGCGCGACGGCACCACATTGAGTCCGGCCGATTTCCTGGTGGAGGTCGAAACGACCGATCTCATGCCCGTGATCGGCGATTGGGTGGTGCGCACGGCATGCCGGGACATCGCGAGCCTGCCCGGGCGCGCACCGACCGGGAAGGATCTGGTTCTCGGGATCAACCTCAGTGCCCGGCAGTTTGCCGACCCGCGGTTGATCGAGCGAGTCCTCGCGATCATCCACCCGTTACGGTTTCCGCCCGCGCGACTGAGATTCGAGATCTCCGAGGCGTCTCTGTTCGGCGATTTCGAGCGCAATGCGGCGATTCTTGAACGACTCGGCGCTGCGGGTATCGAGATCGAGCTCGATGATTTCGGCAGCGGCTACTCCTCCCTGGTCCATCTGCGACAGTTACCCCTTTCCGGCGTGAAGATTGACCAGCTGCTCATCGCCGCGCTGGATACCGATCCCTATGCAGCGATGATCGTGCGGGCCGCGATCGGGATTGCCGATGCCTTGGCACTGCCGATCATCGCCGAAGGTGTCGAACGCGAGACGCAGCGCGACCTGCTTCTCGACATGGGTTGCAGCCGGTTCCAGGGTTTCCTGTTCGGTCGGCCCATGCCGTTTGACGCGTTTTGCAGGGCGTTCGAGCGCGAATGCGCTTGACGGGCGGGATTCTGCGGGTTGCGTGCGTGCCGTAAGGTATCGATGATGCCGTGTACCGGACTCGTCGGGCACTGAAACCGTTGAACCTAGGGTCAGTCTAATCCGTTGCAGCGGACAGGAGTTGCCGCGACGGGAATCCGATGCAACTTGACCAGGTTGGCGTGCACGTTTCGTTTGCGTCATACTGACCGTGGCGAAGTCAGAGTAATCGATAGAGGGTCTGCACCATGTCCGCCGTGTTGGAACATCGCGTCGATCGTTTGGAAGAGGCACTTGAGGCCTTCACGCGAAGTGTCGGTGTCGAGTTCAATAAGGCCTACAACGGCCAGGTTCGGCTGCAGCAGGAGATGCTTGCCTTCAAGGACGAGATGCGCGTCTTCAAAGACGAGATGCAGGATTTCAAAGACGAGATGCGCGTCTTCAAGGACGAGATGCAGGATTTCAAAGACGAGTCCTTGCGTTACCGTGAAGAGGCGGAGCGGGACCGCAAGTCGATGAATCGCCAGTGGGGCGAGCTGGCGAACCGGCTTGGAACACTGGTCGAGGATATCGTCGCGCCGAATCTCCCGCGGGTTGCGCGAGCGCTGCTGGGCTGTCGGCAGCCCGACCTCTTCGGGGTGCGGATGCGCCGCCGTTTCAATGGCGATAGTCGGGAGTACGACGCGCTCCTCGTCTGTCCGGAGCTCGTCCTGGTTAACCAGACGAAGAGCCGTTTGATCAGCGCAAGCGTCGATGAGCTCTTGCGGGTCTTGGCGGAGTTTCCGCAGGTTTTTCCCGAATACGCGGATCGGCGCCTCATCGGTGTGTTGGCCAGCCTCTACCCGGACCCGAGCATCATCACCTATGCCACCTCGAAAGGGGTGCTCGTGATGGGTATGGGCGATGAAACCATGGAGGTTCTCAACCCGTCGGCGCTTGATGCCGGTTGAGAAACCCTTCGGGAATCTCGTCCCGCATCAGTCACCTCCAACCGTCGCGATGAATCAGGGTGTCGAGATCCAGCGCGGCAGCCAGCCCGCCGCTTCGAGCTCTTCGAGCTGCTTTCGGTTGGCGCGGCCGTTGGGGCTCTCCGAGTCCCCGTGGCTCACCTGCGTGTGATGGAGGCCCTGTCCGCGACCGGCTGCCGACTTGAGCGTTCACGGTGACCCAAAAAGCCGGAGCTCAGCCCGCGGTCGAGCGATCCGCAGCCGTCATCAAACCTTCATTTTGCTCAATATTCGTTCTGGGGTATGTTTTCCGCCGTGACGATCCAACCGACCGATTTTTTCGCCGCGCTGGCTCACGAGACGCGCTTGCGTTGCTTGATCCTGCTGATGCGCCACCCGGAGCTCTGTGTGTGCGAGTTGACGCATGCCATCGGTGCGGTGCAGCCGCATGTGTCGAGACATCTCGCGCAGCTGCGCGAGCTGGGTCTGGTGACGGATCGACGCGAGGGTTTGTGGATCTTTTATCGCGTGAGTCCGGCGCTGCCGGATTGGGTTGCCGCCGTGCTGCGCGAGCTTTTCGACGCCGTGCGCGGCGAGCGGCCATTCGTGGAGGACGATCGAGTCTTGGCCCAAATGCCGAACCGGCCGGGCGTGCCCCGCTGCGCCTGACCCGGGTTTGGCTTTTGGGTCAACTCCAACGTTTGGTTTCGTGTACCGGCACACTCTCGATCATCCGCCGCAGTCACTCAATGGATGTTCGGGCGGCGAGATTTCATCCCACCGAGGACTAACCCATGGTCGAGAGACCCTATAACGTGCTGTTTTTGTGCACTGGCAATTCTGCGCGCAGCATCTTCGGCGAGTGCATCGTCAACCGGTTCGGCCGTGGCCAATTCAACGGCTACAGCGCCGGCAGTCATCCGAAGGGCGAGGTGCATCCGCTGGCCCTCGAGGTGCTCAGACGCAACAATTACTTGATCGATGATCTGCGCAGCAAGGATTGGGCTGGGTTTGCCGAGCCGGGCGCCCCGGTGATGGATTTCGTCTTCACGGTTTGCGACCGCGCCGCGGCGGAAATGTGCCCGGTCTGGCCGGGACAGCCGATGACCGCCCATTGGGGCGTGCCGGATCCGGCCGAGGTCGACGGCAACGAAGTCGCGCGAATGATGGCGTTTCGCCAGGCCTTCGCCGCCCTTCAGAATCGGATCCAGATCTTTCTCAGTCTGCCGCTCGCGTCTTTGGATCGGCTCAAGTTGCAACGCGAGCTCGATGCGATCGGGCGTACGCCGCTCCCCTCGCTGGAGCAGATCGAAGCCCTTCAATCGGAATCGGAGGAACGATGAGCGTTCGTGTCGGGATCAATGGTTTTGGCCGTATGGGGCGATTGGGCCTGCGCGCCGCCCGGGGACGGGACGGGCTTGAGCTCGTTCGCATCAACGAGATCGCGACGGATGCCGCCGGATCGGCGCACCTGCTGAAGTTCGATTCGGTCCATGGGGTGTGGGGTGCTGATTGCACGGGCGAGGGGGATACGATCCGGATCGACGGCGGGGTGATCGCCTACAGCCGCAACCCGGCGTTGACCGACACCGATTGGTCTGACTGCGACATCGTCATCGAGGCGACCGGCAAGCACCACAAGAAGCCCGAGACGCTTCGGGGCTACTTCGATCAAGGGGTGAAGAAGGTTTTGGTCGCCGCACCGACCGCGGGTGCTCTCGACATCGTCTACGGCGTCAATCATCAACTCTACGATCCGGCCGAGCATCACCTGGTCACGGCGGCCTCCTGCACGACCAACTGTTTGGCGCCGGTGGTGAAGGTCATGCACGAGCGGATCGGGATCCGCCACGGCACCATGACGACCATCCACGACATCACCAACACCCAGCGGATCGTCGATCTCGGGCACAAGGATCTGCGCCGCGCGCGTGCCTGCGGTCAGTCCCTGATCCCGACCAGCACCGGATCGGCCAAGGCGATCACCAAGATCTTTCCCGAGCTCACCGGCAAGTTGAACGGTCTGGCCGTGCGCGTACCCTTGCTCAACGCCTCGCTCACCGACTTCGTCTTCGAGGCCGCGCGGGCGGTAACGGTCGAGGAGGTCAACGGGTATTTCAAGGCCGCTGCCGAAGGCGAGTTGGCGGGGATCCTCGGCTACGAGGAGCGCCCACTGGTCTCGGTCGACTACAAGGACGATCCGCGTTCTTCGATCATCGATGCGCTGTCCACCATGGTCATCGACGAGACTCAGGTGAAGGTGTTGGCCTGGTACGACAATGAATGGGGCTATGTCAATCGGATGATGGATATCGCGGAGTTGCTGGGAGAGGGGCTTTAGCGGGGAGGATGGGTTTCGCTGCGCTCTACCCATCCTACGGCGCTCGCTTTTTTTGAGTGTTTGATTTAGAGAATAGGCCGGCGAGAGTTGATGGACACCAATACGCGCAACTACCTGACCGTTACCGCCGGCTATTGGGCGTTCACCGTTACCGACGGGGCGATCCGGATGCTGGTGGTGCTCTATTTCCACCTGCTCGGCTATTCGCCGTTCGAGGTGGCCATGCTGTTCCTCTTCTACGAGGTCTTCGGCATCGTCACGAATTTGGTGGGCGGCTGGCTGGGTGCGCGGATCGGGCTGAATCTGACCATGCACATCGGCATGGGGTTGCAGGTGGTGGCGCTCGCGATGCTGACGGTGCCGGATGCCTGGTTGACCGTGGCTTATGTGATGGTCGCTCAGGCGATGTCGGGCATTGCCAAAGACCTGAACAAGATGTCGGCCAAGGCGACCGTGAAGACCCTGGTCGGGGCGGGCGGGGAGTCGCGGCTGTTCAAGTATGTCGCCATCCTCACCGGCTCGAAGAATGCGCTCAAGGGCGCCGGCTTCTTCATCGGGGCGGCGCTCCTGGAGTTGATCGGTTTCCGCGGGGCCTTGGCGGTGCTCGCGGGGACGCTTTTGATCGTGCTGATCGTGACCGCAATCCTGCTGCCCTCGGGTGTCGGTCGCATGGCGTCCAAGCCCAAGTTCACGCAAGTCTTCTCCAATACGCCGGCGATCAACTGGCTCTCGGCAGCGCGCTTCTTTCTCTTCGGCGCACGGGATGTCTGGTTCGTGGTCGGTTTGCCGGTGTTTCTGTACTCAGTGCTCGGATGGAGCTTTACCCAGGTTGGTACCTTCATGGCGTCTTGGGTCATCGGCTATGGCATGGTGCAGGCCGCAGCCCCGCGCCTGTTGAACCTCGGGCGGTCGAATCAGGCGGTTCGGCGTCATCCGGGCGGTCGCACGGCGCGACGTTGGGCGGTGCTCCTTGCGATCGTGCCGGCGGGCATGGCCTTGGCGCTTCACCAGGGTTGGCCGCCGGGCGAGGTGCTGATCGCCGGCCTGATGCTGTTCGGTGTGCTCTTTGCCATCAACTCGGCGGTGCATTCTTATCTCATTTTGGCCTACTCGGACTTCGAGAAGGTCTCGATGAGCGTCGGCTTCTATTACATGGCCAATGCCGGCGGGCGACTCGCAGGGACGGTCCTCTCGGGTTTGGTTTATCAGACGCAGGGGATCGAAGGGTGTCTCTGGTGGTCGGCGGGGTTCGTACTCGCTGCCTTCCTGCTCTCGCTGCGTCTGCCCGAGGTCTCCGAGCCCAAGCCGGTCGCGGGCGCCGCCTGATCTTTCGCGTGATGCGAGTTGCATGACATCCGAATCGGGCGTCGGCCGGGTGTTGATCTTGGCCTGCGGGAATCCTTCGCGCGGGGACGACGCCCTCGGGCCGCTCCTGATCGATCGCCTGAGCCTGGATCCCGATGTTGCGCGGTGCAGCGTTGAAACCCTGACCGATTTTCAGCTTCAGATCGAGCATGTCCTCGACCTACAGGGCCGCGAGCGTGTCATCCTCGTCGATGCGGCTGCGAGCGGCCCGGAGCCCTTCACCTTTCTTCCCCTGCGCCCGAGTCCCGAGGTGTCGTTCAGCACGCATGCGCTTGCACCGGGTGCTTTGCTGAGCCTGTTTCGGCAGGTGACCGGGCAAACGCCCCCGCCGGCCCGGCTGCTGGCGATACGCGGCTACGGATTCGCGTTCGGCGAACCCTTGAGCGAGCGCGCAATGGCCAATCTCGACCGGGCCGCGCGCTTTCTGACCCGGCTCTTGTGTTCCGGCGGGGGCGTCGGAGGCTCGGATTAATCTGTCCCGCGGGTGTTCCAGGGTCGACCGAGCATGAGGTAGAGCGCCCCGAAGCCACCGTCGGCGAAGCCATATCCCAGGTAAATCGGTCCGATGAAGGTGTCCGCGCCCAGGAAGAGACTGCTGCCGAAACGCAGGTTGTCGAATTCGATGTCCGAGCGTTGCTCCCAGACGTTGCCCGCCTCCAGCGAGACCCCGGCATAGGTGCCGACGAGTCCGGAGGTGAGGTTGCGCAGGTAGACGGCACGCGCGAGCCCGAGGTTTCCGCCCGAGAGCTCGTCCTGATTGAAACCCGAGAGGTTCAGGAAGCCGCCCAGTCGGTAGAAGGCCTGAGCCGGCTCCTCCCCGCCGAAGCTGCCGGCCATCCTGATCCCGGTCAGGAGCGTGTTCTTCCCCCAACTCCGGGCGTTCAGCAGATTGAACCCGGCCTGATCGTAGTTCTCGGATGCGCCGATCTCGGTCCGGGATGTCAAGGCGAATGCGCTGCCCACCCAGCCGCGACGCGGGAAATTGGCGCTGTCCAGGGTGTCGACATAGAAGGTGAGGTCGAGTGAGCCTTCGTCGAACCCGTACCCCTGCAGACCTGTGTCACCGTAGCGAAGGTCGGCATCGCCAGCGTAGCGTCTGTAGTTGAGCCCGAGCCGTCCCCAGTCGCCGAAATTCCGGCCGCCTTCGAGCGATCCGCCGAGACGCGAGATCAGATACTTGGCCGACGGATTATCCGATTTCTCCGGCTCGAACAGGGTCAGACTCTCGGTGAAGTAGCCGGCGGTCGCCTCGACATACCAGCGCTCCAAGGGGTCGAGCGGTTGATAGAGCTCGGTGATCAGACCGGGCTCTTCGCCGGCCTGCAGAAAGGTCTTCCACTCGGCGTTCAGGGCGTTGACGGGCGCCATTGTGTAGGCCGCGCCGACGTTGAATCGCGAGTCGCCCCCGGAGGCGGAGGACAGCTCCAAGCCGAACTGCAGGGAGCTGGTACCCCATGACTTCTCGGTGGCGGTAATCACCAGCTCGGTTTCGTCCTCGGGGGTCTCCTCGACGCGATAGTGGACCGACTCGAAATTGTCCTGATCGAAGACGCGGTCGATCTGCGCCTCCAAGGCATCCGGGTTCAGCGGCTCACCGAGCGGCACATCCAGGCGCTGCGTGATGAGCGCGTCGGCTAGGCGCGAGCGATTCTCCACGCGTACCCGATCGATGATCGGCAGGGGTTCGCTCGTGAGGCGTTGTTGCTGCAGATAAGCGGCATAGCGGGCCGTCGGGACCTCGAGCGCCGCCAGTGCGATCTCCTCCCCCTGAGCACCGCGCTCGCCGATGGCGATCGCCTCAAGCATCTTGTTGAAGTCCGCGGCCGTAACCTCGCGCTCCAGGGGCGGTGTAATGAGGACATCGCCTTGACGCAGCTTGGCGATTTCCTCCTGAGTGTTGCGCCAGGTCACGAGCCCCATGACCTGGTCGAGCATCTCCAAGACATTGTTGATTTCTTCCCGGTCGCGACGGGGTCCGCCGACGTCGACGGCGATGATGATGTCCGCGCCCATCTCGCGCACCACGCTGACCGGCAGGTTCATCGCCAGGCCGCCGTCGATGAGGAGCAGATCGCCGATCTCGACCGGTGCGAAGGCCGCGGGCACCGCCATGCTCGCGCGGATCGAGGTCGCGAGATCGCCGCTGCCGAGGATCACCGCCTCGCCGGTGACCGCGTCCGTGGCGACCGCACGGAAGGGTATCCGCAGATCGTCGAAATCTTGGATCGATCTTGCGGGAAGCGTGTAGCGGCGCAGCGCGAGGTCGAGCCGATGGCCCTGGATCAGGGCCGGGACGAGATTCACCTCACGCTTTTCCTCGTTCACCCCCGGTCTGGCGCTCAACAAGAAGTCGTTGTCGTCGAGCTTGCGATGGATACGCCGATCCTGACGCGGCGGCTCGTCCTGAAAGATCGCCGTCCAGTCGATCTCCTCGATGGTCGCCTCGATCTCGTCGGGCGACATGCCCATCGCATAAAGCCCGCCGACGACGGCACCCATCGAGGTGCCGGCGACATAGTCGACCGGGATCCCCATCCGCTCGATGACCTTCAGAACCCCGACGTGGGCTGCGCCACGTGCCCCGCCGCCCGAGAGCGCCAAGCCGATCGTCGGTCGTCCCGCGGCCTGCGTAGGGGGGCTCGGGATCAGAAGTCCGAGCAGGGGGACCAGCAGCAGGGCCAGCTGGAGCGGATGCTTGAGAGCACGCAAAGACACGATGTCGTTCCTCGTCGACGAAAAGCGTTACGTTAGCATGCCCTCGATGCGCCGCGTCGGCTCGCATCGCTGCGCTGCACGGATCGGCCATCGGCGAGCCTTTTCGGCTAGACTTCGGCCGTCGAACTCTTCATCAAGGATGCCTGACGATGTCCTGCAGCATGCGTGTCTTGGAGCCTGATTCGGATCGCCTGTCCGGAACCCGACGCGTCTCGCGTCGGCTCGGGCGGCTGTTCTGCTTCCTTCTCGTCGGTAGCTTGACGTTGTCGGGCTGCGGAGAGCCCGACGTCCCCGCGCCGGAGATGCCGCCGCCCTCGGTGGTCGTGGTTCCGGCCGAGTCTCGCGTCGTCGATGAGGAAGCATCCTTCGTCGGGCGGGTGATCGCGGTCAACCGGGTCGATCTGCGTGCCCGGGTCGAGGGGTTCCTCGAAGAACGTCGTTTCACCGAGGGCCAGGAGGCCAAGGTCGGAGATGTCCTTTTCGTGATCGAGCCGGGTCAGTATGCGGCCGCCGTCGAGCAGCGCCAGGCCGATCTTGAAAAGGCTCGGGCCGATCAACTGAACACCGCCGCCCAATTGGCGCGCGGCCTTGAGTTGGTGAAGGCCAAGAACATCTCGCAATCCTCGGTCGACGAGCTGCAGGCGGCGGATTCGATCGCGAAGGCGGGCATTACGCTTGCGCAGGCCGCCCTGACCCAAGCCATGCTCAATCTGAGCTATACGACGATCACGGCGCCGGTGGCCGGCCGCATCGGGCTTGCGAGCTACACGGTGGGCAATCTGGTCGGTCCCGCTTCGGGCACCTTGGCGACGATCGTGAGTCGCGATCCCATCTACGTGCAGTTCCCGGTGACCCAGCGTGATCTGCTCGGTGCGCGCCAAACCATCGAAGATAAGGGCGGCAACGCTCGGGATGTGAAGGTGCGTGTGCGTCTCCCGGACGGCACGCTCTACGAGCACGCGGGGCGTCTGGACTTCGTCGACGTGACCACGGATCCGGGGACGGACTCGGTCACCCTGCGCGCCGAGCTGCCGAACCCGGACGGTATCCTCGTCGACCGCCAGTATGTCGGGGTCTTGCTCGAAGCGGGTGCACCCGAATCGGCGATCCTGATCCCGCAATCGGCGCTTCAGGTCGATCAGCAAGGCGTCTACGTCATGATCCTCGATGCCGAGGGTAAGGCCCAAACGCGTCGCATCGAGACGGGGCAGACCAAGGGGCCGGATATCGTCGTCACCAAGGGCCTGGTCGAAGGGGAGCTGGTCATCACGCAAGGGATCCAGCAGGTGAGGCCCGGTCAGGCCGTGAGCGCCGCGCCTGCAACGAGTGCCGCCGGAGCACTCGAGCAATGATCTCCGATGTCTTCATCGACCGGCCGCGGCTCTCGATCGTCATCTCGGTCGTCATCACGCTGGCCGGACTGATCGCCATCACCCGCATCCCGGTCGCCCAGTTTCCCGACATCGTTCCGCCGCAGGTCTCGGTCACCGCGGCCTATCCGGGCGCGAGCGCGTCGGTCGTGGAGTCGACGGTCGCGCAACCGATCGAATCACAGGTCAACGGTGTGGACAACATGCTCTACATGCAGTCGACCAGCGGCAATGACGGAAGCTACTCGCTCACCGTCACCTTTGCGCTCGGCTCCGACCCGGACATCAACACGGTCAACGTGCAGAATCGGGCCAATTTGGCGATGGCCCAGCTCCCCGAGGAGGTCAAGCGGCAGGGGCTGACGGTTCAGAAGAAATCCAACGCCATGTTGCAGGTGGTGGCGCTGTCTTCGCCGAAGGGGTCCTACGACGGGCTGTTCCTGAGCAATTACGCGACCATCAACGTCGTCGACACCCTGGCGCGCGTGCCCGGCGTGGGGCAGGCGTCGCTGTTCGGGCCGCTCGACTACAGCATGCGGATCTGGCTCGACGCGGATCGTCTCACCGCGCTCTCGCTCACGCCCGCGGACGTCATCGCGGCGATCCAGAGCCAGAACATCCAGGCCGCGGTGGGGCGGATCGGCGCGCAGCCGATGACGGCCGACCAACAGTTCCAGATCACGCTCCAGACTCAGGGGCGCTTGAGCGATGCGGCCGAGTTCGAGCGTATCGTGGTGCGCGCCAACCCGGACGGCTCCAGCGTGCTGGTCTCGGATATCGGGCGCGTCGAGCTCGGCTCGCGTCAGTCGGACTCCTTTAGCCGATTGGACGGCCAGGACGCGGCTGCCATCGGGATCTATCTCGCGCCCGGTGCCAACGCGGTGTCCGTGGCCGACGGGATCGAGGCGGCCATGGATCGGCTCGCCGAGCGGTTCCCGGACGACCTCGGCTATACCTTGGTGTACGACACCACGGACTTCGTAAACGCAAGTCTCGAGAAGGTCGTCCATACCCTGCTCGAGGCCTTCGTTCTGGTGATCCTGGTCGTGTTCCTCTTTCTCGGGAGCTGGCGCGCCACCCTGATCCCCTTGATCGCGGTGCCCGTGGCCTTGATCGGGACCTTCGCCTTCCTGCTCGCGATCGGTTTTTCGGCCAACACTATCTCGCTGTTGGCGGTCGTGCTGGCGATCGGAATTGTGGTCGACGACGCCATCGTGGTGGTGGAGAACGTCGAGCGCATCATGGAGGAGGAGGGTCTGCCGCCGCGCGAGGCTGCCAAGAAGGCGATGGGCCAGATCACCGGGCCGATCATTGCCATCACCCTGGTGCTGCTGTCGGTCTTCCTGCCGGTGGCCTTCATCCCCGGGATTACCGGGCAACTCTTTCAACAGTTTGCGGCCGTCGTCGCCTTCGCGATGCTGATCTCGGCCGTCAATGCCCTGACCCTGTCGCCGGCGCTGTGCGCCGTCCTGCTCAAGCCGGGCGGTCATCGACACGGGCCGATGCGCTACGTGATGGGCGGGATCGATCGGGTCCGCGACGGCTATGCCGCGATCGTCGCGCGGCTGGTGCGTATTTCAATGCTGGTGGTGGTGCTGATCCTCGGCATCGGGCTCGCGACCGGCTGGCTGTTCAAGATCACGCCGACCGGATTCCTCCCGGAAGAGGACCAAGGCGCATTTATGGCCCATGTGCAGTTGCCGCAAGGCGCCTCGGTGAGCCGGACCTTCGAGGTGGTGCAGGAGCTCGAGACGCTCGTGAAGGCGGATCCGGCGGTCGCGCACGTGGTGACGATCACGGGCTTCAGCATCCTCGACGGCGCGGTGCTCTCCAATTCGGCGGCCGTCATCGGGCGCTTGAAGCCCTTCGAGGAGCGCAGGACGGCGGATCTCAAGGTCGATGCCGTCATCGATCGGATCGCGGCGCAAACGATCGGCATCCCGAGCGCGCGGGTCATGCCCTTCAATCTCCCGCCGATCGTCGGTCTGGGGACCGGCGGAGGCTTTGAGTATCAGCTCGAAGACCTGCAGGGGCGCACCCCCGAGGCGCTCGCCGGGGTGATGCGCGGACTGATCCTCGCCGCCAATCAGGATCCCGCGCTCTCGCGCGTATTTTCCACCTGGGCGACCGACAACCCGCAGGTGTTTTTGAATATCGACCGCGAAAAGGTCCAGACCTTGGGAGTGCGCATCAGCGACGTCTTCAACGCGCTGCAGGCGACCTTGGGCGGCTACTATGTCAACGACTTCAACCGTTTCGGGCGGGTCTGGCAGGTCCAGGTGGAAGGCCGCGAGGCCGACCGTCAGCGCGTCGAAGACATCTACCGGATCCATGTGCGCAACGACCAAGGCGAGATGGTTCCGCTGCGCGCACTGCTGACCCCCGAGTTGATCCTGGGGCCGCAGCTCCTGCAGCGTTACAACAACTATCGCAGCGTCACGATTCAGGGCGAGCCGGCGCCAGGCTTCAGCTCGGGCGAGGCCCTGACGGCGATGGAGCGGATCTCCGCGACGACCTTGCCGGCGGGCTACGGCTTCGAGTGGACGGGCACCGCCTTTCAGGAACGCGAAGCCGGCGGGCAGACGCCGATCGTGTTGGCGCTGGCGGTCTTGTTCGCCTATCTCTTCTTGGTCGGGCTGTACGAGAGCTGGTCGATGCCGGCAGTGGTGCTCCTGAGCGTCACGGTCGGGGTGCTCGGCGCGCTCTGCGCACTCTGGGTCGCGGGTCTCTCCAACGATCTTTATGCCCAGGTCGGCATCGTGGTGCTGATCGGGCTGGCGAGCAAGAACGCGATCCTCATCGTCGAGTTCGCCATCGAGCAGCGCGCCTCCGGGGCCTCGATCCTAGATGCCGCCACCCGGGCGGCGCGTCTGCGGATCCGTGCCGTCCTCATGACCAGCTTTGCCTTCATCCTCGGTCTGGTCCCCTTGATCATCGCCAGCGGTGCCGGCGAGGCGAGTCAGCGTGGCGTCGGCACGGCCGTCTTCGGCGGCATGCTTGCCGCCTCGCTGATCGGGATCTTCCTGATCCCGATGCTCTACGTGGTCTTCCAGCGGTTTCGCGAAAAGGTCCACGGGGGCGTCAAGGTTCGGGATCCGGGTCCGGAGCACGAGGCCGGGGCCTCCTGATGTCCGATGGTGTCGGTTCACCCTCGACAGATCCTGGGCGGATGCAGGCATCGCATCCGTCATCCAGCTCAACCGCGCCAGCTCCGAGCGTCGTCGGAGCTCGCGCGGCCAATCCACTCAACAAAACACGCATACCGCACCGGACGCGGTTTAAACGCAATGGAGCCACCATGAGCGACCTCGATACCCGTTCCAAGCATCGCCGGTTCTCGACTCAGGCGCCGGCGCTGGCCCTCACGCTCCTGCTCCTTGCCGGCTGCGGCGACCAGGTCATCGTCGAAGGCGTGAACGTCTCCGACGGGGATCTCGTCGGAGACAGCGTCATCGACAATCCGGCGGCGGATGCCGCGGGGATTGCGGCCGGCGAACCCTATGCGATCGGCAATCCCTACGAGGAGGCAGAGGAGGGGGAGAAGAATATGGGTCCCAATGCGCCGGGGTATATCCCCGAGACCATTGATTAGTCGTCGTGGCCCGAGCAGCCCGCCCTTGCAGGGCGATCCGCAGGATCGGCCCGGGTCGGGGGCTTCGATCATGAGACATCCGGTTGTCGGCTGCACGCTCGCTTTGGGGCTCTGCCTCACGCTGTTGTCGTCGACACTCGGCGCCGAGAATGTCGGCCTCGGCTCGCTGAGTCCGTCGCTGATGTCGGCGGAGGGTCTGGAAGCAAAGATCGCTCGGACCGAGACGAGCGCCGATCTGGACGCAGAGCTCAAGACCAAGGTTGTCGCCCGCTACCGTGAAGCCCTCACCAATCTCAAGGAAGCCGAGGTCAACAGGAACCGTGCTGCGGCCTTCGAGGAGGTCGCGCAGGCGGCACCCGAGGAGACACGGCGCATCCGCGAGCGAATACCGGCGGCCGGTGCGGACGATCCGGTACAGGTGCTCGGCATCGGTCCGCAGACGCCGCGCAGCGAGATCGCGCTGCGCCTGCGTAAGGCGCAAGCCGACCTTGCCGCGGCAGAGGCGCGGCGCGCGGATTTCGATCGACAGCGCGCCTTCCACGAGAACCGCCCGACCATGATCCGCCAGCGTCTGACTGCGGCGCAGGAGCAACAGGACGGGATCGCCGCCGCCCTGCGGGTTGAACCCGGCAGCGGCGAGCACGTGTCTCCGGCCTCGGGGTCCAGCTCTTTACTCATGCAGGCTCTGTGGTGGGCGCTCGAGACCCGCTACGTTGCCTTGAGCACCGAGATCGGGGCATTCGAGCAAGAGCTGATCAGTCAGCCGATGCGGTTGGAGCTGCTCGCGGCCCGGCGCGACGAGGAGGCCGCGAGTGTCGAGCGTTTGCGCACCCAGGTCGAGGCAGTGAAGGCGCTGCTCAACGACAAGCACGAGAACGAGGCGGCGTTCGCGAAGGCCGAGGCCGCGCGGATGCTGGAGTTGACCGAGCAGTCCGATCCGCTGCTGAGGCAGCTTGCGCGCGAGAACGCCGAGCTGACGGAGCAGCTCTCGGCCATCGCCGGACGGCTCGACGGACATGACGAGGAGGAAGCGCAGGCGTTGCGGTTGTCCGAGCGCATCCAGGCCAATTTCGAGCGCGTGCGGGCGGCTCGGGAGGTCAGCGGGCTGACCGAAGGCATCGGGCCACTTTTGCTTGAGCACCGTGCGGACCTGCCCGATTTCGCGGTTCATACCCGCAATCTGCATGCGATCGAGCAGCAGATCGCCGCGGTCAACGTCAGCCGGCTGCAGCACCTCGACGAGGCGACCCGCATCGCCGATCCGAACCGGATACTCTCCGAGCTTGCAGCCAAGCTCCCGGCCGACTCCGAACCGCAGGATCTCGATACCCTGCGGACCTTGATCGTAGGGCGCCAGGTGCTGCTGGCAAAGCAACTGGAGGCCGAAGGCGTACAGCTCGAGGCGCTGCAGAGGCTCAAGGTCGCCGCGAGTCGGATGCTGGATGTGGCGCGGGCCTACGATTACTTTCTCGAAGAGCACTTATTTTGGCTCGGAACGGGGGCCAAGACCCGCCCGGCGGACTTGGTGAATCTGCAACCCGAGATCGTGCGACTGCTGTCGCCCTCGGTCTGGTCGGAGCTCGGCCGCAGCCTCGCAGGGCGGCTTGCGACCTCGCCCCTGTCTTGGCTCGCGGCGTTGGTGGCGGGCCTGCTGCTCTGGAAGCGCCGCGACTTGATCGCTGCGATCGAGCGCGCCTCGGTCCGAACGCAGCAGCCGGGTCTCCGGGACACGCGGCAAACGCTGCGTGCACTGGTGTTTACGCTGATGCTTGCCGCACCTCTGCCCCTGCTGTTCGGCGCAATCGGTTGGGCGCTTCAGAGCGCCGCGCAGGGTACGGAGGTGTCCGAGACGGCCGGGGTTCAACTGGTCCGCATCGCGGTCGTGCTCTTTGTCCTGCTGCTGTTGCGCGGGATCTGCCTGCCGCGCGGAATCGCGATCGGACATTTCCGGTGGCCGCAGGCCGGCGTGCAACGGCTGAGGTCGGAGATCGGCTGGCTGATTTGGGTCCTGGTTCCGGCGATGCTGATCCTCGGCAAGGCAATCAGCCTGAATCCGGATGCCGCTGTCGGACTGGTCGGGCGGCTCACGGCCCTGGTCTCCGTCGCGGCGGTTGCCCTGTTCTTTTTCCGATTGTTTCACCCGCGGAGCGGTCTTATGACGGCGTCGCGGCAACGTCCGAGCACCGGTCTGTTGTCCCGGACCTATCCGTTCTGGTACCCGGTGCTGGTAGCCGTTCCCTTGGTGATCCTGGTTCTCGTCTTGGAGGGTTATGCCTATTCGGCGCTCGTCCTTTGGGATGCCTACCTGCTCACCTTGGGATTGAGCGTCATCTTGCTGTTGCAGCATGCGCTGGCCTCGAGCTGGTTGATTCAGGTTCGCGGCCGCTTGGCTCGCCGGGTTGCGCTCGAGCGCCGAGCGGCTGCCGTCGCGGAGCACGAGGCCACGGACGGCGGGGAGCTTGGCGCCGCGCCGTCCGACGATGCGAGCATCGATCTCGCGGCGGCAAGCGCGGCCGGTCGAGAGCTACTGGGGATGGCGACGGTCGCCCTCGCCCTGATCGGTCTGTACGCCATCTGGTCGCCGGTCTTTCCGGCACTGGGCATCCTCGACGAGGTGACCCTCTGGCACACCACCGGGATGCTGGATGGGGAGGAGACGGCGCTGCCCGTCACCCTGGCCGATCTCGGGCTCGCGCTGTTGTACTTGGTTGCGATCGCCGTGCTTGCCAAACGGTTGCCCGCGATGCTCGAGATCATCCTGAGCGAGCGTCTGCACATGGCCTCGAGCAGCCGCTATACGGTCACGACGCTGACGACCTACGTCATCGTCGCCCTGGGTATCGTGCTGGCGCTCAATACCGTCGGTGCTCAGTGGTCCCAGCTCCAGTGGTTGGTGGCGGCCATGGGGCTGGGGATCGGGTTCGGCCTGCAGGAGATCGTCGCGAACTTCGTCAGCGGTCTGATCATCCTGTTCGAGCGCCCGGTGCGCGTCGGCGACGTCATCACCGTGGACGGGACCGACGGCGTGGTGACCAAGATCCGCATCCGTGCCACGACGATCCGGGGTTACGATCGCAAGGAGCTGCTGGTCCCGAACAAGGAGCTCATCACCGGCCGGCTGCTCAACTGGTCGCTGTCCGACCCGGTGACGCGGATCATGATCCTTGTGGGCGTGGCCTACGACACCGACGTGGACCTAGCCCATGTCCTGATGCGTGAGGCGGCGGAAGAGAATCCGCGCGTGCTTGCCAACCCCAAGCCGGCGATGAACCTCGAAGGGTTCGGCGACAACGCCCTGACCCTATCGCTGCGGGCCTTTATCGAGGACATCGAGCATCGGGTGGCCATCACCTCGGAGCTCAATATGGCGATCAACCGCAAATTCAGAGACGCCGGCATCGTCATCGCCTACCCGCAGCGCGATCTGCACCTGGATACACGCGGACCTCTGCGGGTTAAGCTTGAAGAGGAGGATCGACCGGAATCCCGCGACGCGGACGGCGAGGGTTCCGCCGGAGGTTGATCGGGCGGCGTCGAGGTGTTAGGCGATTTCCGCAAAACTCCATTCCCGTAGGTTGTGCTGACGATAGGAAGCACAACTTGCGCCGGCCGTTGGTTGTGCCTCGCACGGCTTGGCACAACCTACGCCCTTGGTATGAAGGTTTCCGGAGTTCGCCTTAAGGGGGAGCGGGCGGAGGTGTCGAAGCGGGCGAGTCCGGCTCAGTGCGCCTCCAATTTGCCCAGCTCGCCGAGGATCTCCAACACCAGCTGTTGGGTTTGCGTATCCATCCCGCGACAGAGCTGGTCCGGGTTGCGCTCCCCGTTGATCAGCGGGCGGACGACACCCGCCAGCCGGGCCATGCTGCCCCCGACCTTGCTCATCTGATCTGCCATGTTGCCGATCAGTACCAGCGCCTGCGGATCGGTGCGTGCGGCGTGGATCATGTGCGCGAGGCCGGGCGCGGCGAGGGTCGGATTCTGTGCCCGGCTTGGATCCGGTAAACTGGCCGGGTCTTGGAGACCGCGCAGGACGGATTCCGCGATGACCCCGTCCTCTTCGTCGAGACCGCTCTGGAGCGCGGGCGAGCGCTCCCCCTTGGCGATGCGTCGCAAGACGGCAACCAGCGCGCTCCAACCCTGTTGCTCGGCCCCTGCAAGCAGGGCCTCGAGCTCGGCTCGACCCTCCGGGCGTTGGGTCAATGCGACCACTTGGCGGATGAAGGCCGCATGGACTAGGCGGATCTGCTCGCTGCGTTCCGGGAGGCTGGACACTGAGAATCTCCTCTTGTGTAAAGTGTTCGTAACGCGCGAGGGTTTTACGCGATGAGCCCTCGGGCGTCATGCCCATGCTCGACGTATCCTGACGCGAGCGCCGGAGCCTGCGCTATCATCGAAGCGGGCTTGCTGCGGAGAGCGCGGCGAGCCTGCATCCTCAACCCGTTTTCCTATTCCGCACCCTCACGGAGAGATCAGCGATGCAGGTCGAAGTCACAGGCATTCTCGGTTTGATTCACCTGGTTCTGACGATCTATGCCATCGTCAAGATCGTCGGCAGCTCCGCCGGTACCGGCTCGAAGGTGCTGTGGATCGTCATCGTCCTGTTGCTGCCGGTCGTGGGCCTGATCCTCTGGCTCCTGCTCGGTCCAAGCTAAGGTGATTTCCGGAAATCAGCATCCCAACTGTGCAGGCCTACAACAGGTGTCGGGGCTGTCGGGACGACTTGAGTCGGCCCCGACACGCCTCGACCCCCAATCGTACCGTGCGCAGACGATCGGCCGGAAGTGACGCCAACCGTCGTCGCGAAGCGGCGACACCCCCCGGGATAGACGACTTGCAGTCGTCCTCTTCCCTGGAAGCCGGAAGCCGGAAGCCGGGATCGGCGGTCCGGATCGGCGGTCCGGCGGTCCGATTGTCGGCCGGTCCGGAGGAACCGGATGATGGTGGATCCGGCGGCGTCTAGATCGCATCCATCGGACTTTTCACCGGCAGCACCCCCGGTCGATTCAGCACATGGGTGTAGATCATGGTCGTCGACACGTCCGCATGTCCGAGCAGCTCCTGTACCGTGCGGATGTCGTACCCGGCTTCCAGCAAATGGG